>JANYIO010000037.1 GCA_025362015.1 Gammaproteobacteria bacterium
CAGCGATCCGGCGTTGCGCGGTCTGCTTATTGAAGTGAATGCCGGTGGTGATGTAACAAATTTAGGCAATATTATTGCCGAGCGCGGTAATGTCACTTTGGCTGGAATTGCGGTTAATCATTACGGCACAATCAAGGCAACCACATCAGTGGATTTTAATGGCACCGTACGTTTACTGGCGCGAGATAAGGCCAAACCAGACGATGCTATTGGATCCATTGATCAAGTTTCTGCATTATTGGATCCTGCTACTAATCTAAATACATTGACCGTAACATCTGGTCCTGAACGTTACCGTGTTGCTACGCGTGGTGGTGGTGTCACTATTGGTGAAGGAGCGGTTATTGAAGTCGCTCCCGAATTAGACAGCAAAAAAACTGCTCCTGATGCACAAAAGCAAGGGGTGTCTGGCGTTGAAATTGCCGGCAATACTATTAACCTACAAACAAATGCCAGCATTACTGCCAAAGGTGGCAAAGTCTTTTTGGAAGCAACTGATAATTTAGAGGCGGTGTTCGATACAACTGGCTACTTATATAAATTACCACCTTTAATCGTCAAAAAACCTAATAAAGTTGAAGAGCCTGAACAAACCCGTCCGAGTCGCATCACCCTGGAAGCGGGTAGTAAAATAGATGTGTCTGGTGTGCAGGTTGATTTACCCATGGAGCGCAATGTAGTACAGGTAGAATTACGTGGCAATGAATTGGCCGATTCACCTTTACAGCGCACGGGTTTTCTTTACGGAAAAAAAGTGTTGGTGGATGCGCGCAAAGGCACACCATTGGCGGATATTGCAGGTGTATTGGCAACAGTGCCAAAACAAGTTGGCGAACGGCTTACGCAAGGCGGCAGTATTCAATTGCGCTCCGCTGGTGATGTGATTGTGCAGGGTGGAGATAATAAATTGCCAGCTGCGAGCCTGGATGTTTCCGGTGGTGGTATTCATTACGCTGCAGGTTATGTGACTACCACAAATCTTATTTCTGAAGGCAAAGTGATTAATATTGCCGATGCAGATCCTAACCGGATTTATACCGGTATTTTGGGTAAAGAAACGGCAACCAATAAACGTTTTAACATTACTACAACCTTCAATAATTTTTTTCAAAGCAGTGATCGTGGTGAATTTGTTACAGCTTTTGACCAAGGCAATGTAGCAGGTTCATTTACACTAAAAGCGCAAGCTGCCAGTTTTCAAGGCACTATTCAGGCCGGTACTTTTTCAGGCCCGGATCAACGCCAACCTGCGAAGACAATTCGCCCCGAATTTGGCAGTTTTAATCTTGAGGTTAACTTACAAAACCTGGGTATTTTTCAATCCGATGCTGCGCAAACTTTTATTGTAGATTCACTATTAAAATCAGTTGATGCTTACAAACTTTCAGCAGCAAACCCCAATGGCTATTTCGCGACTGATACTTTGGTTCTGCCGCAAGATTTATTTAACAAAAGTGGTTTTGCGCATTACAACCTTAGTGCCCGCAATGGCAGCATTGAGGTTGCTGATAAAGCTGCCCTGCATTTAGCCGTTGGCGCTAGCTTAAATTTGTTTGCGACTGATCATTTAAGTATTAATGGCAGCATTCAAGCCACCGGTGGGGCGGTCAGTTTAACGACTGCTGGTAATCAGGGAGTGGGGCCAAACAAAGATCAATATTTTATACCGAATAATCTTGCGACAGATAATTTAAATCGCCCCATAAATTTTAGTAGTAAAGCGATTATAGATACATCGGGTTCCTGGATTAATGACAATCCGCTGCTTGCCGGTAATGAACAGCAACCGACATCGCAAACCTGGATTGATGCAGGTGCGGTTACTTTGAAAGCAGCGGGTGATTTAATATTAGATGCTGGCTCGGCAATAATTGCCAACGGTGGCGGTTGGATAAATCGGTTAGGCAGTTTTGTGGCGGGTAAAGGCGGCAATATTAGTTTAAGCGCTGTGCTGCTACCTACGTCCTCCAACCGATTGATTAATGAAGCTGCAAAAATTGATGTCGGTGCGAACCTCAGTAGCTATGCCTTTAATCAAGGTGGAACCTTAAGTATTACGGCAGCTTCAATTAATATCAGCGAAAATCAAGAGGTGTCTGAAACACTTCAATTTAATCCAGCGTTTTTTCATGGCGATGATCATATCGGTGGCTTTAGTGCGTTCAACCTCACTGCAAAAGGCACTAAGGAATGGGTGAGTCATTTTACGTTCAGTAACACTGAATTCACTGACATAAAACTACAATCAAACAATTATTCTACTGGCATCAATAATGTTGGTTTAACAACTAGTTCCACACTTAATCTTCTGCCAACGGGCACTAACTTATTGGCGACTTTAGGTAAAGGATTATTACCGAATTACGCGCGTAATCCTGTCAATTTAAGTTTAAGCCTTTCTGATGCATCCGATTCTAGTTGGCATTTGGTGAATGGGGCACGCACTAATAATTTTGTGGTGCCTAACCTCGTGCGCGTCACTGCGGACCCAAAAGCTAAAGTAAGTTTTACATCTGATACCAGTTTAGTTTTCGACGGCATCATTAACGCGAATGGCGGTAGTGTTAATTTTACGCAGCAAGGCCATCTAAGTGATTCTGAATTAGATATCGCGAATTTTGATGATGTGGGAATTTGGTTGGGTAGCAACAGTTTTATTAATGTGAGCTCAACCTTTATTACAACTCCTCCTGGCAGTAATGGATTAACAAAAGTTGGAAAAATTGTCGATGCTGGTTCACTAAATTTATCAGTTGATCGCGGCTTTGTTATTGCTGAATCAGGTTCGATTATGGATATTTCAGCGCAGGCTTATTCCACAGAGCGTTATGTATCTAGCGATAAATTGGGTGCGCATATTGAAACGACTATGCTGGCCGCTAAAGCTGGATCACTTTCATTGAAGGCAGCTGAAGGAATTTTGTTTGATGGTGAATTGCGCGCACAGGGAGCTGGCTCGGGTGCGTTAGGCGGCACACTTTCAGTGGAGTTGAATACTAGTAGTAGAAATGTTCCTCCTGTAGATATAGGTAAATTTGATAAGTATGATTTTTCTAAAATATCTTTTTCTGATCGCAAAATTATTTTGGTTCCAACGCTTACTGATGAAAATGGTAATGCAACATCTTTAATTCCCTTCTCACTAAAGTCTAGTGACCTTGGCAAAGTAGATGCATTACGGGATAGTAAAAAGGGTGAAGCAAAATTTTCGATTAAAAAATTAATAGAATCCGGTTTGGATTCTTATGTATTTACTACCGGTTATACGGAGCAGCCAAAGGCAGCAGATCAGTTAATCCTGATTAAAAAATTTGATCCTAATTACATTCCTGCAAGTGGTGTGGGTAAGGTTATGTTTCAAGGTAATGCTGCTTTTGTAGCCGGTCGCAGTATTGATTTTAATGCAACAACTGTTAGTGCAAGTAATGGCCGTGCTTTAGTCGTTGCACCTTATGTAAAAGTTGGTTTGGCAAATGGCTTGCTGCAAGTCGCCCCTCCTGAAGGTGTTCCATCCGTAGATAAGGTCACAGGCGGGAATGGTGAGCTGGTTATTGTTGCTAGCGACTTAAAGTCTCTCCGTGATACAGCTCAATTAAGTACGGCAGAGTTGAGTAGCAGTTTGTTTACACGAACAACTTCCGACATTTTGCCTTTGCTAAATAGCCCCAAGGCTGACGGTTTGTTAAATTTAGTTGGCAATGTTGTGATTCAAGGTGTTGATAATGTGACCCTGGCGAGTGCGGGTGATATCCGCACCAGTGGTTTATTGGTGGGTGATGGTAAAGGGAGCAACGCGCGCTACTTTGGTAGCTTTTCAGTTAATAAAAATCTAAGCCTGCAGGCCGATCAAATTTATCCAACGACTTTATCGGAATTTATTTTTGCTTCGGGTCAATATGATCTCTTTAACGTAACAAAAAAGGCTTACGCGCTAGATAATCTTAATCGCCTGGATCTTTTGAATACAATAAAGTTTAACGTGGTGTATACGGATGCTAATGGAATTGTTCTGCCTCCTAAAAGTGAGCGAGCAACTGTTGCCGAGGCCTATGATTTACTTGAGGGGAAGTTGGGGATAGGTGATGAGATAGGTCGAGCAGACTTTTCGAATAATTATGCAATAACGAAAGAAACGATTACAGGTATTATCAATCCGAAAATATCGGGTAATCCCGAGGGTAAAATCACTATACTTTCAGGTGGAAAATCATCCCCCGTGATGAGTGACGCTGGTAGTTTAATTTTTGATGCTCCCAATATTGAACAGGGTGGTACGGTCAAAGCACCCTTCGGTCGACTTGTGTTTAACACGCAAGGTGTGAAAGGCTCAGTGGTGATGGGTGAAGGCAGTCTCACGTCGGTTTCTGCTGAGAACACCAGCATTCCTTTTGGTGAGTTAGATGCGTCGGGTGCTTTAATCTATGACCCCAATCCTACTGTTGATATTAAAACGGGTGTACGCATATTTCCAAACGGTGTGCGATTATTTACGCAAAGTCCTGAAGCTAAAGTTGTTGTAAAGTCTGCAAACATCGATTTAAACAAAAGCGCTACGGTGGATTTATCGGGCGGCGGCGACTTGCTTGCCTCCCGTTTTGTGCCAGGCCCTGGCGGTTCTAAAGATGTATTGGCGGCTGTAAATTCGGGTAAATCATTTGCGGTGGTGCCGAGCATTCAAGGCCAGTATTCTGTTTATGATCCCGCCATTATTAATGAACCAGGAAATGTTAATTTACATACTGGGCGTAGTCTTGGCGAAAGAGTTTATTTGAGTGGAGCAGCAGGTTTACCTGCAGGAGAATACACAATTTTACCGGCACGTTACGCATTATTGCCGGGTGCATTTTTGATTACACCAACAGGTGACGGCCAAGTTTATTCGCAAGGTCAACAAGTTAGGCGCGTGGATGGTACACCAGTTGTGGCAGGGCGTTTTAGTGTAGCTAATACCGGTGAATACGATAGCCAATACAGTGGGTTTATTATTGAGCCGGGCACTATCGCAAAAACTCGTAGCGAATATGTCGTTGCCAACGCGAGTGATTTGTTCGGTGGTGTTGATGCAAAAGGTAACCATAAAAGTTCACCAAGGGATGCCGCAGGTTTGTCTCTTAGTGCGAGCGCTAGTTTGAACTTGGAAGCAAATGTTATTACCAAGGTTGCAGAGAAAGGCCAAGGATCAGAGCTGGATATTGCGAGCACTAACCTATTAATCACCGATAAAATTCTTAGCGACACTAATGCTGTACAAGTATTGGTTAATCAACTAACAGGATTTGATAGCATATTATTGGGCGGAACTCGCACTCTTAATAGCGATGGCAGTAGTTCAATTAAAGCCGCTGCACAACAAGTTGAAGTCGCTAAAGATACGCAGTTAAGTGCAGCGAATATATTACTCGTTGCCAAAGGTGTTGATGCTAAAAAAGGAATCGTAAAACTCAATGGTGGTTCACAAGTAACTGCAACAGGTAGCTTCCAACAACAAAACACAGACGTTACCTTTTTTGGGGATTCGCTGCTGAGCGTATCGTCTGGCAAACCCGTTGTTGTTACACAAAACAGTGTCACTCAAGGCGATTTACTGCTCAGTAAAGATTCCATTATTCACGCGGATAATGGCTCAGTGTTACTCCTTTCCAATGCGCAAACACTGTTAGATGGCAACCTGCAAATGCAGGGGGGCGCACTGAATGTCGGCGCTGGTCGTGTGAGCCTAGGGCAAGTTAATAATAGTGTTCCAGGTTTAAAATTTACCAATGAAAGTTTGGCCAACCTCAAGGTGGATAGCTTGCAGCTTACGAGTGCTACGAGCTTGGATTTGTATGGAACGGTTAATTTAAACTTTGCGGATTTAACTTTGCAAGCCAGCAGCTTACAAGGCTTTAACGGCAATGGTACGGCGGTTTTGGACCTCAATGCAGCTAACATTAAGGTTAGTAATAGCCTTACTTTATTGGGCAACTCAACGGCTTTACCGACAGATATTAATGCGATGGCCACAGGTCTTGGTAAAGGTAGTTTAACGATAACAGCGGACAAATTTGTGCTAGGTAAAGGCAATCTGGCTATTGGCGGTTTTGAGCAACTTAACTTCACCGCAGGTACCGCTTTGGTTGGCCAAGGCTCTGGCATTTACCGCAGCTACGGCAGTAAAAATCTCACTTTTACGAGCCCATTACTCACTGGAGTGGGTGCATCCAATACGCAACTTTTGGCCGATGGTGTTGTTAAGATCCAAGCCAGTGGCAGCGTTTCCGATGCCACACTGAAAGCCTACAATGGTTTGGGTTCACGTTGGGCAATGAGCGGCACTGCGATTGAATACACCGGCAATGCCATTTTGCCAAGTGGCGAATTATCCATGAGTGCGGTGGGTACACATGGTGAAAATCTCAACCTAGGCAGCGGCGCAAAAATAGATGTATCAGGTCGTGCAGTCATGTTTGATGATGTTAGAGCTACCTCAAATGGCGGTAGCATTAAACTAACGAGTGCGAGTGGCAATGTTGTTTTGGATAAGAATGCTAGTTTGAATATTTCTGGCGTTGCGGATAGCGATAGTAAACACCGAGATGGTAGTGATGCAGGCAAGCTGAGCATTCAGGCGCTGGCAGGAAATGCAGAATTGGCTGGCAGTATTACCGCAGCATCCGGTGAAAAAAATAAAGGTGGTAGTTTGGATCTTGCCTTAAAAACAGTTGCAGAATTTAGCAGTTTAATTAAACAAGTTGTGGCTGGAAATTTTAACGAAGCCTTTGGTTTGCGTGTAAGTACCGGCGATTTAGCACTAAAAGAAAATGAGCAATTAAAAGCACATAGTATCTCCCTCACTGCAGATAGCGGTAGCATCAACATTGCTGGAAACTTAAATGCTTCTGGCGAGAAAGGTCAGATAAGCCTAAATGCCAGTAAAGATCTTACTTTAGAAAGTACTGCACAACTTAATGCAGCATCAACTATCGACACTAAGGGAGGTAAGGTATTTTTGGGTAGCAGTAATGGCTTCATCAACATTACTGAAGGGGCGCAAATTGATGTGTATGGTGGTGGAAGCGTAACACTCCGTGCCTCTCGAACTCAAAATGGTAAAATTATAAGCGGAAATCAAGTAGGGAATGATGTCGCCATAAATTTGCAAGGTACTGGAGGCTTTAATTTATTATCAGTAATAAAAACTGGCGTGGCAACAGTCAATGTAAATGCCGTTAAGATTTACGACATTCTTGCATCAACATCTGAAATTTTTAATACGGATGTGAATGGCAATTCAACGCAAATGGACGCCACAGCAACATTAAATTATTTAGCACGCATGCCTTTTGGTGCGACTTGTGGGGCTGATGAGGGATGCAGCTTATTGATTAAATCAGGCGAAAGTTTTAGTAGTTTAGTTTATTACCCAACCATCGAAAAAGGAGATCCTATTCCTGTCGATGCAATCTGTGGAGTTACTAATGGATGTTCATATAATTATACGGTAAATGATACCGCGTCGACTATTGCAAATATCGACACTAAAAATTATATGATAGAAAATAATGCAAAAAATATGGAAATTCGCTTGTTTGGAAAATTTGAATCAAATGATAATTACCATCTAAAACCTGAACTCGAATTGCAATCTAAAGGGAGTATTACCGTTGATAAATCAATTGATTTTGGTGAAGGTCTTGGGGTTGTTCAAAGTCAACCAGAAATCATAGCAACAAATTCTGGCGATTCTCTCATCGTTCAAACATTTTATGTCGATAATGATACGGTTGATTCCCTTTGGCGATTTAATGATGTGCTAACAACAGAGAAAATTTTTGATGCTAGTCAAGGACAAAATAGTGACTTTACTCGACATGTAAATGGTGAGGCGGGTGTATTGACGCTTCGAGCGAATCAAGATATTAATTTTACGGCAAATTTATCCGATGGTTTTGTAAAGAGTTACTCTGCAAGTCAATTTGTTGCTGATAGCCAGCTACCGAGTGCAAGTAATCCTAATCAAGGTTTTAGAAGCCAACTCAGTAATGAAAAAAATGGATGGAGTTATAGTTTTACTTCAGGGGCTGATACAAATAGTGCCGACGTTAGTGCTGTTAATTCTTCAGGAAAAATTAGTATTGCAAAAGAAGTTACAGTAAGGACAAGTGTGGGAGACATTAGTCTGTCAGCCGGAGGAAATTTACAAACTGGATTCCATTCTTCCATTTACACTTCAGGTCGTGCAACTGATAAAGGTTTTTACGACACAATTGCAAAAGATGAAGATATTTTTGATGGCCTTGTTATGGCCAATGCTAATTATGCATTCAATGGTGGAAATATTCGCCTGAATGTGGGTAATGATATTGAAGCAGAAGAATCTACTCAATCGGTTAACGATTGGTTGCAACATGCAGGCGGCATCGTTAGCGGAGATGCAGATCATTTTTCGTTTGGTACTTATATCCCTACGACATGGGCGGTAGTGTATGAATATTTCAGACAAGGCGTAGCTACTCTCGGCGGTGGCGATGTAAATATTAGTGCCGGAGGCAGTATAAAAAATGTAACCGTCGCGTTAGCAACCACTGGGAAAAATATAAGTCAGTACGATGAAAAAAGTGGCAAAGTAGAAGCAGCTTCAGATAAAACTATTTTAATTCAAGGTGGTGGCGATCTTAAAGTAGAGGCAGGAGCCGATATGGTTGGCGGTGATTATTTTGTTGCGAAAGGGAAGGGTGATATTCGTGTAGGTGGTAGTATTCTTTCATCGACAAATGGAGTTGCTACAGCATTTGAAATTGCGGATAGCGATATTTCAATTTTATCAGGCGGTAATATAATACTCGGTAATGTTACTAACCCCACAGTGCAAAAAATTAGTTCATATCAAACTGGAACTTTTGGTCTAGGCTTGAGTGGTGGTACTACTACAAATAATTACACCAGTAATTTCTTTACTTATGGCAGTGATTCGGCGCTCAACCTCACCTCGCTATCTGGAAATGTGTCTATATTAGCTAAGACTGCAAAGTCACAAGATACAGTGCCTTTTGTCAATAATAATGCAAACGATACTCCGGAAAATATATATCCTGCTCAGTTACATGTTAGTGCACTACAGGGTAATGTTGATATTGCGAACACAATGGGTGGTATTAATTTATACCCATCAAGTAAAGGTAATTTAAGACTTTATGCACAAAATAATGTAACAACCGAAAATGGTCTCTATATTAATGTAACCGATATTGACCCTACGCTTTTACCTTCAATAGTTAACCCTTTAGGTAGCACAGAGTGGCTCAAAGCATTCAGTGTTACTACGATAGCAACTAAAGCTATCGACCCTGTGTTACAGATGCATGCTGAAGCGCCTCTTTACTCTGACAGTGATAATGGTACAAAACATGAACCTGTTAGAGTCGTTGCACAAAAGGGTGATATTACAAATCTTCGCTTAATTTCACCAACACACGCGTGGGTTTCAGCAGGGCGTGATATTAGTAATGTCACCTTCGAGTTTCAAAATGTAAACCAAAGTGATGTGAGCATCGTAAAAGCAGGGCGCGATATTGTTTTCGGAACACCACGTAACGTAATAACAAATTTGGTGGATGAAAATTCAGCTACGCAAGGAATCGATATTACTGGCTACGGTAGTTTGGACGTGATCGCCGGCCGCAATATTTCTTTAGGCGCATCACGCGGTATTCAATCCATCGGTGCACAACGTAATCCGAATTTAATTAAAAATGGGTTTGGTGAAGAGTCTGGTGCTGATATTAATTTATGGGCTGGTATTAAAACATCGCCAGACTATTCAAGCTTCGCTGCCAATTATATTGGGGTGTTCAGTGCAATTGAAGGTGCGACCACCACTGAGCAGTTAATTAATACGGTATTAAATTTAAATACCAGTGTGCGTGCGAATGCTGAACATTTTATAAAATCAGTTAGCAGCGTTACTCATCGCGATTATTTTTCAGGGGTTAAATCACAAAGCGTTTCTGATGCGGAAATGGGCGCTTATGTTACTGCGGCGCGTTCAGATTTTGAAAACTTAAATAAAGTTAAACAACAACAAATCGCATTCCGTATTGCAAACTCTCGCAGTGATAATTACGCCGGTGATTTAATTGAACTCGTGACCTCGGCGCGTTTTGGCGGTGACTTATTGGATGTGGATGGAAAAAAATTAGATGCAGCAGCGCTACTAAATAAACCTATCGCTGAGCAATATCAATTAGCACTTACAGCTTTCAAAGCAGCATCTATTTATGCGCAGCGCCAATTAATTTTGCAAACCTATTTTAATGAAATTAAACAAGGCGGTATTCAAGATGCGTCGGGTGCGATCGTGGATAAAACAAAAGATGGTTTTATCCGTAGTACAACAGCGATTAATACCTTGTTTCCCACAAAAGATGCAACAGCCACTAAACCCTCAGATAATTTCAAAGGTGATATCAGTTTAATTTTTAGTACCGTGCAAACCCAGCAAGGAGGCAATGTGAATTTAATTGCACCGGGCGGTGGTGTTGACGTGGGCGCGGCAGCCATTGGTGGCGGCGTGAGTAGAGACTCTTCCAAATTAGGTTTAATTGCGTTACGTAACGGCAGTGTCAATGCCACAGTGAATGGATTTACAACAACTAGCGATACTGATGCCGCAAAAAAACAAGGCTATAGCATTCGCGTAAATGCCTCACGTGTTTTTGCGTTAGACGGCGGCGATATTTTGTTGTGGTCAACCGATGGTGACATTGATGCGGGTCGCGGTGCTAAATCAGCGCTCTCTGTTCCACCACCGGTTATTCTCGAAGACGGTTCTGTGAATTTCCAGGCCGCTGTTTCCGGCAGTGGTATTCGTAACTCGCGCTTTACAGCAGATCGCTCACCCGGTGCCGTTTATTTATTTGCACCAACCGGCGTTGTCAATGCAGGCGATGCCGGTATTGGCTCGCAAGGCGATGTATTGATTGCAGCGCAACAAGTGATAGGTGCAGACAACATCGATGTAGGTGGAGTTTCTATCGGGATCCCAGTGACTACTGGCGTATCGGCAGGTGTGGCGTCTGCGGGTGCTTCTACCAATTCGGCAACAGATTCAGTCGCAAAAGATTCGCTGGGTGGCGGATTGGCGGAAACGCTTGATCAGAAAGGCTCAGCGTTTGTCACCATTGATATTTTGGGTTTTGATTTTTAATTGAGAGTTTTTTTTCAACTATTTAGTTAGCATAATTTTTTACGCTGTCATCCTCGCGTAGCGGGGATCCAGCTTTTAACGCTGAAAGTTAATTATTTTTATAACTAAGAACTGGATCCCCGCTTCGCGAGGATGACAACTGTAAAATTTACGGAGAATAAATTGTTGTGATGTGGATGTGTGAAATAAAAACAGTTAAAAATCTGAATTCATTTAGGTTGTACCCGAGTGTGCTGTTGCGCTGGTTGTTGGTGTTTCCGCTTACGTTTGGCTCGCTAGCTTATGCAGAAGGTCCTACTGAGGCTGATGCATCAGTGCCAGTTTCGCAAACGCCAGTTGAAAATAATGCGCCACTCGCCGAAGCCCCCAAAAAACCTGAACATAAATTTAATATTTGGGAGTTTGAAGTTCATGGTGTAAATCTGATCGCGCCAGAAATTATTGAAAATGTATTAACCCCTTTTGTGGGGCCAGAAAAAAGCTTCTCGACAGTTGAGCTGGCGGCACATGCGTTGGAAAAACTCTATCGTGATTCAGGTTATCCGGTAGTGGTGGTTGATATTCCTGAGCAGGATGTCGTTGGTGGAAAAGTAAAACTAGCTGTCACTGAAGGTGTAATTTCTCATGTTAGAGTAACGGGTTCTGATTATTTTTTATTGAGTGATATTAAGCAGCGAGTGCCATCACTGAAAGAAGGTGGGCCACTTTATATTCCGAAATTACAACAAGAGCTGAACAAGTTAAATAGTTTGAGTTCTGATTTGCGTGTAGTGCCAGTGCTTAAAGAGGGAGATAGTCCAGGTGCCGTTCAGGTAGAGTTAAAAGTAAAAGATCAATTACCACTACATGGAGAAATTGAATACAATAATTATGCGTCTGCTAATACCACTCCAACACGTTTAAGCGCGAGTGTTGGTTATGAAAATTTGTGGAATAAGTTTCACAATTTTTCTTTAATGATGCAAGTAACACCTGAAAATACGGACGAAATTAACGTGTTAGTGGGAACCTACGTTTTACCTATTGAAGATGGTGCCAGTCGATTAGCGCTCTATGGTGTGTACTCTGATAGTAAAATAGGAGAAGTTATAGTTCTACCTGGCGGCCAAAGGGTAATAGGTCACAGTCAAATCGCAGGGCTCCGTTATGTAAAACCTATGAATGTTAGTTCTGACTTTCAACACGTTTTAACCCTGGGTTTAGACTACAAAGATACATCGAATGATATAAATGGATTGGATAAGAGTAGCAAACCATTCTCTTTGACTACGCCATTATCACTTGTTGTTTGGGCTGCAGAATATAAAGCAACCTGGCGACAACCAGAACATACAACACAATTGGGTGGAGGTGTCTATTTTGGTTTAAATAATATCGTCAATAACTATCAAGAATTTAAGGATAGTCGTTATGGCGCTAAACCTAATTTTATCTACTGGAAGGCTTTCACGCAGAGAAATACTAACTTGCCTGCCGATTTTTTATTGATTAATAAATTAAAATTGCAATACACAGAATCACCGCTTGTATCAAACGAACAATTAAGCATCGGCGGCACAACCTCGGTGCGCGGTTATTTTGAATCGCAAAACATGGGCGATAGAGGTGTAATAACGACGGTAGAGTTATATACGCCGAAATTACTAAAAGATTTTAAAAATATATCCGATCTCAAATTATATACTTTTCTAGAAGGTGGATCAGTGGAAGTGTTAAAACCATTGCCTGATCAGAAAAGTGCTTTTGATTTAGCGAGCGCGGGTGTTGGTGTTGAGTTATCACTTTTTAAAAATCTTAAAGCAGAGTTGAGTTGGGCCTACCCATTGAAAGATGCCTGTGGCGGTGTCTGCGGAAAATCCGTCAGTGATGTTGAACGAGGAGAGAGTCATACCGGTTTTGATTTGACGTATAAATATTAAATTTTTGTAATGATAAAACACTTATTTTTTTAAACCATACCATTGAGAACACACGTTATGAAAAAAGGATCATCAGCACTAGTACTGCTTATGTGCACATTATTAAGTCTAGATCAAAGTGCCATTGCGCAAGAAGTAACGAAAGAGGCTGCGCCAATGAGTGAAAAGGATGTTTTGCAATTGCAAATTAAAACACAAACATTAATTAACGTTTTGGTACAAAAAGGCGTTATTGATGCTGAAACAGCACGTTTGCTGAATGCCAAAGCAGAGCAGGAAACGGCCAAGCGTTACAGCGACGCCACTGAGGTAGTACCGAATTCACAAAAAGATAAACCAGCCACTGTAGAGCCTGGTGTTGTTCGTGTGCCTTATGTATCGAAAAATGTGCGCGACCAAATTCGCAATGAAGTAAGCGCCGGCCTGGCAACAGAAGTTGAAGCTGCGGTGATGAAAAAAGCAGAAATGGAACGTTGGGGCGTACCCAATTCATGGCCATCATGGTTGCAAAAAATTAAACTTTCAGGTGACGTACGTTTTCGTGCTGAAATGGATAAATTCGCAGCAGAAAACTCTGATCAATATATTGATATTCTTGCCATCAACAAAGCGGGTGGAACCATTCCCGCAGGGCAAGCTGCATTTTTAAATACTACCGAAGATACCGAAAGATTACGGTTACGTGCAAGGCTTGGTATTAATGTCGCGGTCGCTACCGGTTGGGATTTAGGTTTGCGTTTAGCTTCAGGTAGTGGCACCAACCCTGTGTCTTCTAATTTCACCTTGGGCACTAACATGTCAGATTCCGCGTTTAATTTAGATCGCGCCTATCTCGCCTATAAATCATCAGCAAAACAAGTACAAGTTTGGGCTGGTCGTTTTGCAAACCCATGGTTGTCTACCGATCTGGTGTGGGATGAAGATATTAGTTTTGGTGGTATCGCCGCAAGTTACGCACCGCTTCGGCCACTTGATGAAGAAGGTTTTGATCCCTATATCACCATTGGCGCATTTCCGTTGGATGATATTGAACAGAGTGCGCAAGACAAATGGCTCTTGGGTGCGCAAACTGGTTTTAATTATGAATGGGAAAATCAAAACTTATTTAAATTTGCAGCAGCCTTTTACGATTACGAACATATTAAAGGTCAATTTAATACTTTTGGCAGCAACCTGTTGGATTTCACAGCTCCCAAGTTTGTGCAAAAAGGCAATACCATGTTTGATATTCGTAACGATGATAAAACTAATACCCAGCTTGCTGCATTGGCATCAGACTATAAAGAAGTTGATATAAATCTTGTCTACGATATTGCCAGTTTTGCACCGACTCATATAGTGCTTATTGCTGACTTTGTACGCAATGTAGGCTTTAATGCAAAAGAAAATTTGCAAGCATTGGAGACTTCAACAAAATTAAATTTTGGTGCAGATGCAATTCAAGAACATGCTGATGGTCGTAAGGTTGAAGTGCTAGTAGGTTGGCCAAAAATATCAAAAAACGGCGATTGGAATGTGTCTGTAGCTTATAAGATGCTGGAAAGTGATGCGGTACTTGATGCGTTTACCGATTCCGATTTCCATTTGGGTGGTACAGATGCATCTGGTTACATTGTTAAGGCGCAATATGGTTGGGCGGACAACGTTTGGACAAGTTTTCAATTGTTAAGTGCTAATGAAATACACGGAGCAAAGTTGGGTGTTGATGTGTGGCAAATAGATATGCATATGAGATTTTAAGGAAAAGTCTTTACCCTTTTTCAGTTGCACGCAAGCTAATATCTAACCTACTTGTGTGCGATTGAAAAATAGGATCAGTTAGTTAAAAAATAAAGACCATTATTTAAAAATAATAGAATTGGTTTTATAATTTTTGCAAGTCATAAAAGTAACATCTAATCTTAATAAAACTGCCAAAAACACTTAACAAATATATAAGAGGAATGTCTTATATATTTGTTAGCCTCAGCTGCGATTCTAGAAATTTTAGATGAATTATAAAAAATAAGTTTTTTTAGCAAGCTATAAACGGACGACAATAAACGAACAGGCATTAAAAAGCAGTCTATAAAGCTGTAAAAATGAGTGTCTGATACATTAAATATTTACCTGCATTATTAAATGGAGAAGGAATACACATATGAACATCACAATTAAAACGCAAAGACTTATATTAGTAGGTGCTTTTGGGCTCTTATTAAGCTTGGGAACGCAAGCTGCTAGTATTAATTATGTATTGGATCAAACCAATATTGAAACTGTCATGCCTGATGGTCATCCCTATGTTACGGTAACCATTCAAGACGGAATGACTTTTGGTACGGACACAAATGCCATTAAGTTCACAGTCGATGCTATTGATTCAGCATTTACCTTAGCAGGTGTTAGTAAACAAAGTAACTTTGGTATTCGTGATTTCGGTTTTAATTTGGCGGCAGGCGCACCAACTGTAACAGACAGCAACATTGTCGGACCTGCTGGTTGGGTCGGAAATATAATCCCTCCCAATAATCAGCTTGATGGTTTCGGCCGGTTTGTCGGTGATATTAAAGGAACCGGAACCAATCGATTCGATCCTTTGGTATTTTGGATTACAGGTGTTGTTGGCGATACCATTGCAAGCTACGCTGCACCTTCAACTAATGGAAATGGCGGTGTAGCGGGTCAAGGCAATGCCTGGTTTGCAGCCAATATTGGTGGCTTTACTATTGCAAGCTCTACCATCACCAGTGGTTATTTTGGCGGCGGGAATGGCACTACGCCACCTCCAATAGCACCTGTGCCTTTACCTGCGGCACTGTGGTTGTTTATATCAGCCTTAACCGGTGGTTATTTTTCTGCTCGTAAGAAACGTGCCATTACTATTTAACGTTGTAATGTAAAACTAAGCAGCGTGGGCTCTTTAAATTCTATTATCAGTAGAGTTTAAAAAATATTTAAGCCTGCGCTGCTTTATTTTATGTCTTGCCATTTATCTGCATCTTTTTTCACTCGTTCTCTTTGCCTCCGTGGTTTTACATAACGCCTCAATTCAATTTTATCCATGAACGACAAGGCTGCATCGGCCATGTTATTAGGCCATGCTAAAGCCTTTTGTATCTAAGCTGTTCATTTTGTTTGCGGCGCGATTTTGTCTGGAAAAACACACAAGACCCAATAAAGATGTTGCCATAAACCAAAATGCAGCAGGTAGTGGAACCGGTGACACATCGCCTTGCAGCATATTTAAATTAAACGTGCCCGTGTTACTACTACTGTCAGTAATAGCAAAAATACTTAGCCAGTAATCACCTGCAGCACCTACATCAAAGGTAAAAAATGTGTTGGCAACGTTAGAGTTTCTATCAAGTGTAATGGAGCCAAGATTATGGCCTGATGAATCAGAAACCATTGCACCTAAATGGTTGAAGTTATCGCCAAATTTTTGTGTGGTTAATCCAAAATCGGTAAGCAGCATCGAGTATTTTCCTGCGCTTTGAAAGTTAACTCTTTCATTACTAGCCCAAACGCCTAGTACAGTTTTTTGAACTTCGGAACCGTTGCTGCCTATTATGTTTACAGACGCGGCCTGTGATGCTGTAGCTGCACATAGCATCACAAAAGGTAAGGTCGATTTAAGTAAAGTTTTGATTTTCATGTGGAGCTCCTTTAGCAAGTTTTAGAATAATAAAGTGTTTAAATATATGGTTTGTAAAACTGTTAATAAAAATAATTTTGCTATTTATGCAGTTGCTAACATGTTTTCTTGCTTGTTTTCGTCGCGTGAACCAAGAATATATTTGCTATAAAGATATTCACGAAACACCTCATTTACGCGTTCCGGATTTATCTGTTTTTTGCATAGTGACGATAATTTTTTAATCATGTAAATCGGGTTAAGCTTCGACATAGCCATAAGCTCAATATCCTCCATGTCAATCCTCTGGCTTGGTTCAGTAACGTTCAAATTGAATATTTCATTCAACTTGGTAATGTCCAAATCAAAGTGGTCCATCAAAAAATCTCCGCATTCAAGCCATATTGGAATTAAATCCGCTCCCTTCACATTCTTGTCGTTTAGCAAAACAAGCTTTTCTAAAATATTTTTCACGGAAAATCTAAATAAATCTGACTCTCTTACACCAAGGCGCATGGAAAGCTCTTTAATTCGCTGAATATCTACGAACGTTAAGCGCACTGAAATGTTTTTCATGTTGTTTTCCATTTGCATCTCCTACTCGTTAATTTAATTATTTTGTATTTATAAGGTAGGCTATTTATATTCCTTGTTTATTACATAATGAATAAAGATTAATGAAGTTTATATTTAATAATTATTACAAAGGTTTTCTTATGTAATACGTTTTGCATACGTTTTGCTTTTTAAATCTTGTTAGGAATTCTATGACTGCATGAATTTTGATCAATGATTGCGCTGATTTAAATTGGTTGTAAGTGAGCGGGGTAGGCTCTGGGGCGGAATAAATGTGGGAATGACGTTTGGTGCGTGGCAATATTTAGTCATTTATTTGTCATAACTGTGTCATAACATGCGCTATCTCAGTTGTGCAGGCCCTTGCTTTTAAGTGTCTGCTTAAATATTTAGTTTTTTGTGAACAGCTCCATTGGGAACCCTTAATGTACATCATTAGATTAGTGATACTTTTTACGCTCGGTGTTTATGCTTCCTATGGGGCGACGGCAGAAATCATTGAGCCAGGGCAGTACAAAATTAATCCCGGGGATGTGTTGTCGGTTTATGTATGGAATGAAGACAATGTCAGTCAAAAAGAGATATTGGTAAGGCCAGACGGACGTATTAGCATTCCTATTGTGGGTGAAGTCGTCGTTGCAGGGAAATCTATAGGGGTAGTCAAGGAGGAGCTATCGGCGCGGCTATCAACCATTTTAATCGATAAGCCAGTAGTGACAGTTTCAGTTGTGCAGCTGAGTGGGAATACGGTATTCGTGTTGGGCAAAGTTGCGCGCCCTGGGCAATTTGTAATTCTTGGCAAATTAGATGTTACCCAAGCCTTGGCCTTAGCTGGTGGTACTACTACTTTTGCCAAAGAAAGTGATATTAAAGTGCTACGTCGCGATCAAGATGGTACACAAAAAGCAATAAATTTTAATTATGGGAAAATAGAAAGCGGCAAGAATCTGGAAGATAACATCCTCATACAAAGTGGTGATGTGGTAATAGTGCCATGATGATAATGGGCACATCCAGTGGGTCTACTATACCGCTTGGTCTGTCAAAAATTGTAGAAATATTTTTTTCTAACTCATGTGCAATAGTCTTCGTGTTTTTGTTGATAGCAGCAGTCACGCAGGCTGCTGAAAACCGTTTGGGCACTTCTCTAACTGCTCAACAAGACCTAGATGATAACTATTTGATGAGCCCTACAGATCAACAAACGCTTTCAGGATTCTATTTGAAACCAAAAATCAGCTATCGTCATGATGATGGTTTTGAAACATTTTCGGCAGATTTGCAAGACTCCAGTGAGCGATATAACCACTCTGAATACAATGTCGATAATCCAGCTTACGCAATCAATTATCAACGTGTAATGGAACGTGCGACATTAAGTTTTGGTTATGATGCTCTGCGCCAATCAACCAGAATTTCTGAATTTAAAGATTCCGGCAATGCAGGCAATGGTTCAACTAATCAACAAACCAGCACTGCAACTGCGGCATGGCAATACCAACTTAGCCCCAGAAATTCAATTTCAATGAATGGTTCAATGCAAACCATTGGTTACGAAAGTGCTGCCTATGCAGATTTAAAAAACAATAGTCTTCAACTTGGCTGGCAAAGCGAATTAAGTGATCGGTTAAGTTTTTATACGGTGTTGTCAGAATCACAATACGAATCTAAATATGAAGCAGACTTTTACGTAGTGCCACAGCGTATTCAAAGCTACTTATTGTGTCCACCGAATTCATTATTAGTATCAGAAATTGCCTGTATTAGTGCTACATCTCCACGTGGTGATGCCGTTAATGCAACAACATCTCCTGGCTTACAAGCGGGTTTGAAATGGAATATTCAAGAACAATTAAAGTTTTCTCTCGGTGCCGGGGTTACACATGTAAACACTGTGCAAACCATAAAAATTCCTGAAGTATCAGTTCAATATGGCCCACCTATAGATCAGGAAGTTTTTTTTGGTGGGCAGCGATCCAGCCGCAGCGAATCAAAACTCGTGACCACGAACATGAATCTCACGTATTTGTTAGAAACAACTACGTTCGGGCTTACCCTATCGCGAAAAATGCAGCCGAGTAGTACGGGTTCGTTATTGCGAATCGAAAGCCTGGATTTTTCAATGCGAAAATCACTGTCAGAAATTGATTGGATAGAGGCAGATTTTACGGCTGAAAAATTGTTAACTATAGATGAGAAAATTATTGGTTCGTCATCCGTGAACAGAAATATTTTTCAAGGTACCCTAAAGTATGGGTATCGTTTTAGTAATACGTTGGTGGCTTATGCCTCCATGAGTTACAAGCGACAAGAAGCCAATGAAAATGACACGATTGTGGCAAATTCAATGTTGGGAGCTTTAGCAATAAGCTACACGCCGAAAGAATGGATGTGGTAGGTATAAAGAGAATGGACATGGTAGGTATAAAGAGAAAATACAATGAATATTGAAACTGATGAAGAGGTCGGTAAATCCCTGTCCGATTATTTGGCGTTAGCAAAACGTCGCAAACGAATCATGGCCATTACTGCAGCTATTTTATTTGTAGTGGGGCTTCTTGCAGCTGTATTGTGGCCGGCAACCTATCGTTCTACCGCGGTTATTCTGATTGAATCGCAAGATATTCCACCAGATTTAATTCGCTCTACTATTACTAGCTACGCGGTACAGCGCATTGAAGAAATTAAACAACGCATTATGACGACTGGAAACATTATGTCAGTAGTGCAGCGTTTTGAGTTGTACAGTGATAGAGAACTTAATCGGCTTACTCGTTCAGAAATATCCAAAAAGTTTAGAGACAATGTTTCGGTTGAGCCGATTAGTGCAGATGTTATAGATCCGCGCAGTGGTAACCCTACCAAAGCGGTTATTGCTTTTAAATTAGCGTTTGATGGCGATGAGCCACAAAAAGTGCACAAGGTTACCAACGAATTGATCACACTCTATTTAAATGAAAACTTAAGAGGGCGTACCGAACAGTCAAATAGTACATCGGATTTTTTATCCAGCGAATTAAAGTCACTGGACACATTATTGAAAGATCTTGAAAGTCAGCTTTCAACTTTTAAGGAAAAAAATAAAGGTAGCTTACCTGAGCTAAATGGTTACAACTTAAATACACTGGATCGTAGTGAGCATGAACTCATTGAAATTAAAACGCGTATGCAAGATCTAGAAAGCCGAAAAATAGAATTGGCTTCGCAATTGGCACAATTGAATCCATCCGCGCCAACAATTTTGGCAGACGGAAAAGCGGTACTGAGTGATTCAGACAGGCTTAGAGCACTGCAATCTGATTACCGGCGTAAAGCTGCTATTTATAGCCCTGACCATCCGGATTTGATGAGATTAAACCGTGAAATTAGTGTCTTGTTGCAAACACAAGGTAATAATAATGATGCTAAAGATGTTGGCAAGCAGCTCCAGGTTGCGCGCGATCAGTTGGCTCAAGCTCGCGAGAAATATACGGGTGAGCATCCGGAAATAAAAAAATTAACGGAAGTTGTCAGCAAGCTGGAAATAGAACTGCAGAACGCAAACAGAGGTACACCTGAGGTTATTCCCGATAACCCTTCCTATGTTTTATTGGATACACAACTTAAATCAATAGAAAGCGAAATTGCTTCGCTGGTTACAAAGTCTCAGCTCCTTAAAGAAAATATTAAGGAAAACGAACAATTGTTACTGAAGGCTCCTTCGGTGGAAAGGGACTATCAGGTTTTACTCAGAGATTATGACAATACACGTTTAAAGTATCGCGAGCTTAGCGAAAAACAAATGCAAGCAGAGTTGGGCAAAAGCCTTGAGCAAGAACGAAAAGGTGAGCGATTTACACTAATACAGCCACCTGAAATTCCTGAGGAACCGCTCAGCCCTAATAGAATTGCGATTGTATTTATAGCTCTTGTGTTAGCTATTGGTTTTGGTGTTGTGGCCGGTATTATTGCAGAAGCTTTAGATCCTAAAGTTTATGGTGAAAAATCTATCGAAGCTATTACAGGCATTTCTGCATTAGTGCTTGTCCCTTTTTATGAAATACCAGTAGATGATAGTGTACGTAAAAAATCTACATTATGGATCTTTGCAGGAATCGCCGTGGTAGTTCTTATTTTTATTGTACTCTTCAATTTTTTTGTCAAACCACTAGATGTAACCTGGTTTCTTCTGTTACATAAACTTGGCCTTAACTAATAGAAAGATAATTTTATTATGGAACATATTCAGCGAGCCATCGAAAAAGCACGCAGTGAGCGTGAAGGTGATATAGGGCAGAAAACAGGATTAGAGAGTGAAAATAACTCTCAATTTTATGCTCAAAATGCAAACCATCGCAAAAAGTACAACGCATCTGTTGATGTTGAGTATTCAAAGACTCGACGCATAACTATTTCAGATACAGAGCTGAAAGAGCGAAATATATTTGCCGGTTTTGCCCATGACCCACGCTCAGAGCCATATCGTCAGTTGCGCTCGCAAGTGTTAAAAAAAATGCGTGCAGAAGGTTGGCAAACACTTGCCATTACCAGCCCAACTACCGGTAATGGGAAAACATTAACCGCACTTAACCTGGCCATAAGCTTGTCGCAAGAAGTCAACCAAACAGTGTTGTTGGTCGATCTCGATTTAAGAAATCCCGGGATAGCGACGGCTTTAGGTGTTGAGTTGCTAGAGCATGGAATCGTTGATTGTGTAATGAATAAAATTCCACTGGAAGATATTTTAATTAATCCAGGTTACAACCGTCTTGTTATAGCGCCAGGTACGCCTCAAGGGCATCAAACATCTGAAATACTTTCATCACCGCAAATGCAAACCATGCAAGCGGAGTTAAAAGGGCGTTATGCTGATCGTTTAATTATTTATGATTTACCGGCGCTACTCACTAGCGACGATGCTTTAGTGTTTGCGCCTCATGCGGATGCAGTGCTGTTGGTGGTAGAAGATGGTGGTGCGAGTGAGAGTGAATTAAAGCAAGCGATGAAACTTCTTGAAGGCACTCATATTCTTGGTACTATTATTAACAAGCATCGTTAAAAGAAAGTAATGAATAGCAAAAAGCCACAGAGCTAAAAATATGTATTTGAAATATTACGGTTTCACCAAAAAGCCATTTAATCTTATTCCGGACCCACAGTTCATGCACTTTTCGGAAAAGCATAAATTGGCCTACAGCTTGCTCGAATATGGAATCTATGAACAAACAGGCTTAACTGTTATTACTGGCGAAATCGGTAGTGGTAAAACCACGCTATTACGCTATCTTCTGAAAAAAATTAATTATCAAGAAATTGTTGTTGGTCTTATTGATAACACTCATGAATCCCTGGGAGATTTACCCAGCTGGATAGCAACAGCGTTTAATATTGAATACAGCGGCCAGGATAAAGCAAAACTTTATCGCGAAATTCAGAATTATATCATCCAACAATATTCGGCGGGTAAGCGCGTGTTATTGATTGTGGATGAAGCCCAAAACATGAACGAAAATACACTCGAAGAATTAAGATTATTAATGAATATTAATTCAGGAAGTGATTTGTTACTGCAAATTATATTGGTTGGCCAGCCTGAGCTGTTAACTACTTTACTTAAACCTAGCTTAACGCAACTGGCGCAACGCGTTTCTGTTGAGTATCACCTTGAGTCGCTATGTCTGGAAGAAACTCGCGTCTACATAAACCATAGAATTCACACCGCGCAATGTGAACGTCTGGTTTTTGATGAGTTGGCGATAGAACAAATTTACAAATATTCGGGCGGTATACCACGATTAATCAATGTGCTTTGTGATAATGCCTTGGTCTATGGCTACGCACTGGACCGCGAGATTATTGGTGGTGACATTATTTTGGATGTTGTAAAGACCAGAAAGATTGGGGCTTTGAATAGAAATAATAGAAGTTCAGATAATGCGCCCTTGACTATATAGATCTTAGCTAAAGGAAAGTTTTACCGGTTGTAATCTGTCCATAAGCTACTTTTGTTTTAATAATTAATTGTGCGATACGAGCCTACTACTTTCGGTAGGGAACTTTAAATTCTCCTGTAAATCGACTACACATGGCATTCAAATTCCCCGGTTGCATTATTATAGCGTTATATAGCTTTGCGGCATTATTTTGTAATGCTGATGCCATAAGTGGCAGCAGCGAATTGATATCACAATTAACTAACTCAGTGAAGCTAATTGCTCCGCTCGAAGAAAATCTAAAATTAAGTAACACTAAAGGTACTTTGCTCGGCTGGGTGCGTTTAGATAATTCGCAATTATCTCGTACTTTGATGAGTGCGCGTTGGGATAAAAACATTAAAGAATCATCTTATTTGGTGTTGTCAGATGGTTGGTGGGAGCACACCAATGATAAAGGATTCTATTTTGTATTGGACAACAAACAGATTTCATTTTGCCATATTGATAACTTTACATTCCCTAGTAATCAATGGATGTTTGTGGCTGTGACTTGGGGACAGTCTAATCAACAAAGCTATTGTCAAATCTATTTAAATGGTCAGTTCTATACGGAAAATAAAACAAATATAAAAATTATAAAAAATACTGAGCTTGCTTATCAATTTTCTGATGTTTTAACTGATGATCCTGAACATAGATTTTCTCAAGGAATGACCAGTGGTTTTTTCTACCATTCTTCAACATTGAGCTGGAAGGATATTCTTTCAATATACAATGCTACAAAAAGCAAATTTCAAGAACAAAAAATGTTGTCAAGTAAATCAAGTAGTAAAACTACAAATTTTAAAGATTTTAAGCAACGAATATTATTTGATGAGGATATTTATTGGGCGCTCAGCAAAACCAATACCGATGAGGTGTTAGCTGAAGTTGAGCGAAAAAATTTTAATGTGTTTATACCTTGTGTGTGGCATGGAAAAGGCGCTTATTTCAAAAATAGTAAAGGAATTTATGATCCCCGTGTGAAATACAGAATTATAGCCGGGGATGACCCATTAACATATTTGTTATCTCAAGCAAAAAAGAAAAATATAAAAATAATTCCGTGGTTTACCATTTCTTTGCAAGAGTCAAATGCTTTACCTGAGTTTGCCGATGCTGGCATTGGAGAGGCCTTTAATGTACACAATCTACAGTTTCGAATTTACATATCCAGCTTAATTAACGAAGCAATTGTCGATTATCAATTGGAAGACGTAAATCTGGATTATATTCGTTCAATGGGTATTTGCGTTACTGAGAAATGTAAGCAAGATTTTAAACTTAAATATGATAAAGACTTATCAACAGAATACTCGCATACGCAAGATACTTATATTTTTTCAAAATTTATATCTGCGTGGAACAATGATGCTGTTACTGATATTTTGAAAAGAGTACGCGCTAATATTCCCTCTAACGGCTCAGTCAAAATCAGTGTGGATGCAGTACCTTTGAATAAAGAATTGCAGTTTCAAGGGCAGGAAAGTATAGATTGGTTGAATGACGGGTTAATCGATACAATATTTTTAATGAGTTACCAGCGAAATGTTGAAATCAATAAAATGGTAAGCATCGCCAATAAAGTGAAGCGTGGCCAATTGATCCCAATTATTTCTACTTATGACAAAATTGCATCAACTGTTGTCGCAAGAGTTCCTGCGGTCTTAGGGGAAATTATCGATCAGATAGGCAGCAAATTTAGCAATGATGCAATTGCTATTTATCATAGAAAAAGCCTAACAAATGATCAAATTCTCTATTTGAATCATCAGCCTGAAGAAAACATAAAATGAAATACTTAATTAACATTTTAATGTTAGCGATGATAGTAAAAGACATAAAGTTTATTGGGGATCCATTTTGGTTGCGCGGGTTTACTCAGATTGGTATGTTGATTGTTGGCATCGTACTATTATTAACTAAATATAGGGTTAGTTTATTTAGGAAACAATGGCTTATATTTATTTATGTTTTTATGTTAATACTGTCAATAATGTATTCGCCTTTTAAAACCTATACATTTTTGCAGGTAGCCTCTTTTCTTAGTGCGATTATATTTTTTTTGGGTTTGTCTCTGTATGACACAAAACGAAAAAATGAATATGTTAATTCGCTTATTAGCGGGCTTATTATCTGTTACTCGCTCACTAGCTGCATGAGTCTACTGCTCTATATTGTAAAGCCCTCTCTAGCAATGTTACATGTTTGGGGCGAGGAAACACGCTTTTGTGGCGTATTTGCCGAACCGGGTATTATGGGGGTTACAGCTGGATTGGTTGCTGGATTGGCAGTTATCAAGCCAATGAATATATTTCTAAAAATAGCTATTGTTATAGTTGCTACAATATGTGTGTTTTTAACTTTATCGCGAACATTTGAAATAGCACTCATTGTGGCATTACTTGCTACTTCCTGGATGTATTTCCCTCGTTATAGGAAATGGTATGGTCTAGTGGGAGGTTTGTCGGCTCTATTTATATTGGTTGCAATCAGCGCATTTCAGTTATCGCTGAGTAGTGAAAAAATAAAAAAGATTGAGTCTGTCAGTCGCTCGGACTCAATTACTAACTTATCAGGTAGAACTTCATTCTGGGCCACTGTAATAAGTGAAAGAAGTAAAGAGCCACTGGTGGGTGAAGGTTTTACTATGGGAGGGTTAGCTCTTTTACATAAAAAAAATTCTTACATGTCCTATGAAAATATTGATCCGCGGATGATAGGGCGTACAACATTGCACTCTGGCTATATACAGGCACTGGCTGATTTGGCGTATCCTGGCTTTTTAATTTACACAATAATAATATTACTTGCAGTTTTTCGACCACTTTTTAAAGATAAGCAGCGCCAGCATTCTGTATTATTTTATAGTGCTTTATATATGTTAATTTCGAACAGTTGTGAAAGCATGATTTATTCTGCTGCAAATTTTCCTTCTATATTTTTTTGGTTTGTTGCTATTTTGTTAAATAGTTACATTATGGGTGAAAAATATTCCAACGCAGTGGTGCGTAAATGAAAGTCATTATTGCTTACCTGTTTTTATTTTTCGGGCTTGGCATTAATTACATTTTTAATGTGACTGTTGCTAGAGGACTTGGCCCTGAAAATTATGGAACTTACAGTTATGCCTTATATTTATTTAATATATTTTCATTAATAGCCGTTGCTGGTTTGGATGAGGCAGCGCTTAGATTTATTCCTCAGTCAAGTAATAAAGATTCAGAAAAATCCGCTATGCAAATACTTGCATTAATTTCATCCGTTATATTCTTGTGTTTATTTTGTGTCGTAATAAGTCTATTTCTAGGTGGAGAAATTGCGCATATTAGTTATATTTTTGCAATGTGCTTACCATTATTTGTATTTATTTCAGTTAACAGCGCTATTTTGCAAGCAAATCATATTGTCGGGCCAAGAATGGCATTTCGTTATGCACTAGAGCCGGTTTCTAAAATTGTTTTTTTCTTTATCATTATCCAATATGCAACATCTATCAACGCGGCTGCATATGCTTTTTTATTAGCATTATTAATTACCAATCTTACCGCACTATTTACATATAGATCACATTTGTTGTTGCATGGATTTCAAGTTACAAAAGTAAAACTTAAAGTTTTGCTTGATTTTGTAATTCCGATGCTTGCTTATAATGTGATTAATGTAGTTTCAGGTAGGTTAGATGTTTTAATATTAGGTGCAATAGTTATGTCTTCGACGGTGGGTCAGTACAGTGCTGCATTCCAAACTGCCGCCATGCTTGCTATCGTGCTACAAGGAATTGAAACAGTATATGCCCCAATTTTTTCTTCTCATGTTGGCAAGAAGGATTTCGTAAATCTTAATATTGATTACCAGCGTTCATTGCGGTGGACAATGTTGATTTCCTCTCCTATTTTAACGATATTTTTAATATACCCTGAATTAGCTTTGATTCCTTTTGGTAGCCAATACATGGAAGCTGCATCCATATTAGCTATTCTTTGCGCGGGTCAATTTTTTAATCTTGCAACTGGCTCAGCAAATGCGATATTGCTAGCAATGGGAAAAACTAAAATTGTTCTGTTGAACAGTATTATTTATGTGATCATTACTTCAATATTTGTCAGTGTTGGTACTTATTTTATGGGAGTAACGGGGGCCGCACTTGGAGTTGTATGTGCAATTGCAATTCCTAATGTGTTGCGTGTTATGTTTGTATATAGGATTACTGGGTGTTATCCGTTTAGCGTACATTACTTAAAAATATTATTAGCACTATTTATAAGCTTAATAATTGGATTTTACATAAAACCAATTATTGGTTACTTTGGTCTTTTACTATTTCCATTATTATTTTTTATGTTAGTCATGTTATTTGGACTTCATAAAGAAGATAAACAATTAATTAATAAAACATATTTGAAAATACTTAAAGTGTAATGGATTTAATCATTCATAACATGTATTACTTCAATTACCATTCATGATGGTTAATGGGTAGTTTGTAATGTAATCAATGGAAGTTAAATATGTCGCTGATTAGTAGTTACCTCTTTAAGGGGATGTTGTTAGCTTTGTTGTTTACAATGTCCATGAATCTATCGTATGCAAATGTCATATCAGTATATAAAAATGATCCAACGTGGATAGCAGATGCTCATAAAAATTATTCACGACATTCTAATTTGCCTGACGGTGTAGAAAATCGAGTCATGTTTGATGAGGATATTTGGTGGGCGCTAGATCGGGCTAATACAGATGCTATCATTAATCGTTTAGCTGAAGCGGGTTTCAACGTTTATATTCCTTGCGTTTGGCATGGTGCAGGAACTTATTATACTTCTTCTGTGGCATATCAGAATCCCCAGATTTTAGCGAGAATAAAAAACGGTGATGACCCACTTAAATACCTTATTGAGAAAGCTCACGCAAAAAATATAGAAGTGCATGTATGGGTTACTGTTGTGCGTAGAGATGATGATAAGTATAGAATTTTTTATGATACAGACTCACCCGAAAGTGCTTTCGATATTCATAACCTGAAATTTAGACAATTTGTTACATCGTTAATGTTGGAGTTAGTAAAAAATTATGACGTTGATGGATTGAATCTGGATTACATAAGAAGTATGGGGTATTGCGCCTCAAAAAAATGCGAAAATGACTATGAAGAAAAATTTTCGAGAAATTTACAGATAGATATTCTATTAAATAGAGTTTTAAGGGGTGGTATAAAAAGCATTGAGCTATGGAACGAAGAAGCAGTAGAAGATATAGTAAAATCAATATCAGAAAAATTGAAATTATTAAAACCAAAACTAATTCTCAGCATTGACAGCGTTCCCAATGCACGGGATTTTAGATTACAAGGACAAGATAGCTTGAAATGGCTGAATAATAAATGGATAGATGTCATATTCTACATGGAATATCATAATGACTTTCAGATTGAACAAATAGAGCTTGCAAAGTCATATGTGCATAATCCGGATGCAATCATACCTCTGTTTTCCCTTTATGATCTTTCAACTCTTGAGCAAAAGCCTGGCGCATTGCTAAAAAAATCTATCCTCGCTACAAGAAGATTGTGGCCTGACTCAGGAGTAGCTTTTTATCATTATAAGCAACTGAATACAGAGCAAGTCTCCACATTAAAATCATCAGTTTATGCCAATCCTTCGCATCCAACATGGCGGTAATTTGTCGCCTAAAATCTTAATTCTTTAAACTAAAATATGTGTAAACGATTTGAATACTTATCCCCGCAATGCAATTAAGTAATGTCAGGTCATTAAATAGTAATACTTCATGAGTAGCTTTGCTGGGTATTCGCTCTAAATAAGTTTTCAGTAAGATCGTTATAACCAATCCTCCAAAGCACCTGCTTTGAGAGAAGTGAATTTTATTCTATCTAAAGGAGTATCAATATGAGCGAAAATTATTCTCGACGCAATGCCATTTTTGCAATGGCAACGATAGGGGGCGTAGTTGCTACCGGTGGCGCGCTTATCGAATCTTCACAAGCAACTGCGCAGACGAGCACAACTTATTATCCACCTGGCAATATCTTAAATTTTGGTGCAGATCCGACAGGTACTAACGATTCATATTCTGCTTTCGCTGCGGCCATAGCTGCACTATGGAATTCTGATAATGGATGTGCCATTTATGTACCAACAGGAAAATATAAAATTAACCAACCCATTATTTTTAAAACAAAAATGAAACTTTACGGTGATGGGTTTAGTTCCGTGATCAAATGTAACTTTGGAGTAGGGACGACAATTCCAAATGTAGCTGGAGCAATGCCAGGCGCATCACTTTCTTTAGCTCCTATGATTTGCAATACCTCACCCATTATGTGGTGGTCTATTCAGGACATACAGTTTGATGGTCTAAGTAAAAATGTTTATGGTGCCTGGTTCGCATCGGCTTATTATGGAACTATTAAAAATGTGCATTTTATGGCTATTGGTGGGCGGCCTTATACTGCCCTCGTATCCAACTTCATTAATCATAGTCACGTTGCTTTTTATGAATGTGGAGACAGCGTAATTTGCTGGAACTGTTTAAGTTTTTCTATGGATACTGTCGCTTTTGAAGCCTGTACAGGTAATTACTCATTTCAGTGGCGTTCAAATGCAGGTTATGGGACTTTGGATATGAGAAATATCTACTTAGAGAATACTTTAGCAAGGTACAACACGATTGGTTTTATTGGTTTAGGTGGGCATTCCATATTCGGTCGTTCGTTTTTGGCTTCGAATAAATTACAAAATTCGACACTGCGTTTAATTCACCTTTTCGACGATAACGACACAGTGTTTATTGATGGCTTGTCATTATCCACTATGGCACCACATGGAATTGATCTAGGCCAAATAAGTGATTTAAACCCTATGTATTATTATTTCGGATCGGGTGCCGTTGGTAATTCTATTTCAGGATATATTCATTTAGCATACATTCTAAAAAATCCTGCTAGCACAAGCATTATTTATCAAGATATTGGTTCAAGTTCAAATGGAGTGTTGGCTCATCCACTCCCTGCGCCCAACGGATCCCAACCTAATTTCGTCACAAGCTTAACTTAAATAGTAGGAAAATATTTGTATTGTGCCTTATTATCTATTCGGCACAAAATATTTAATAGTTATTATGTCAATTACAAAAAAATACTTCGTTCTGTTATTTTTTTTTACATTTCTCATTTTTTTAGTTGTATGTGGTGGCATAAGTTGGAAGCTTTGGGAAAATAATTGTGCGACGCAATACCCTGCGCAACTCAGCATTGAGCAGAGTTTGAATCAGGGTATTGCTTGGTTAGAAACTAATCGCGCCAATATCCTCGCCGAAGAAAATCCCATGTTGTGGTGGATGATAAAACAAAGTGCAGAATTAACGCAGAGCACCACGTTGTTAAGTTTGTATAGTGAATACAAGCAGCGTTACCTGGATTCCAATCCAAGAAATGTGTGGGCGTATCTCTTTAATGCCAATGCCAAGGTATTCATTGATCCGCTTCAGCTAGAGAATATGCCCGATTACAACCTGCTTTTCCTCTACGCTTCCAGCTGCGACTCGTTGTTAGCGCAAGAACCGCTAGTTATTGAACAGCTGTCCCCCAATTTTTGTAACACGCGAATGCTATCGCCAACCTGTGTAACTCATCAACTTATGGGGTTGAGAATTGCACAGATTCATCAGTGCGGCGATATTGGGAAAATGAATCAAGTTAGTAGTCAATTACAAGAACGGATATTAAATCAACTCTTTTGGGATTTTAGGGTTGTCGATGTGTATTTGCAGCGAGTATGGGTAATAGTTGAATCGGGTGCTGGTAACAAGTTAAAACCTGTCTGGATTCACCGTGTTTTATCAATGCAGAATCCCGATGGCGGTTGGCCAGGATTTGAATCGCTTATATCCATATCCAATCAGCGCTCATTGGGTTTTTCCTCAAAAGGAATCGACATAAGTACGAGCGAATCTAACTTTCACACCACTGCACAAGGTGTGCTTTTAATGAGCCTTTTACGTGCAGGGCGATAGCACATATCGAGATGCAAAGGATGATTTTATTCTAACCTTTTGTATCAAACTACTGTAAAAATAAATTGGAGATATTGCATGAAAATCAAAAAATATTTAATAGGAATTGCCATATCATTCTCGGTAATAGATCATAGTTATGCTACAACTATAGATTTCAATGATCTACCGCAACAAATTATTACCCGTGAATTACAGGAGGAAAGTATTGGTGAAGGTTTTTTATTGGGGGGTAAACCGTTAGAAGATCGTGTTAACTTTACCAGTTTCCTGGATTCGCCTAATTTCAGTGTCTTTGATTTAACAGGTATAGGAAGTGAATATACTAAACCTTTCAATAATTTTTTAATCCGTTACAATTTGGATGCTTCTTCCAATATTAGTTCTACCAACGCTAGCGGTATTATCTCAAGGACATCATTGAGTGGTAGCGTGTGGTTGGAGGCTGCAAAAACGTTGGATCTAAATAATGATAACCTTGTCAAGGTGTATAGAGATAAAGTTAAAAATTTAGATTCGATGCCTTCGTGGCCTTTAATATTTTCTTTTACAGCTGCTGCAGCGAGAAGTGGCTCTGGAAATGTATCAGCACCAGATTTTTTCGGCGTGTACCCAGGTTTTTCTACACAAAGTGGTAATGTAAGTGTTAACGGAGTATTTACTTGTATAGAGTGTGGTTTCGATATCACTTTGAATTTAATTGGTCTTAGTTATGATGGTAATGGGCAATCCTCCTTTAACTTATCAGATAACCGGGCATCGCTCATGACTTTTCACGATTTTGTAGATGGCGGTAGTAATTATACTAATATTAATCAGACCGAAAGTTTAAATGTTCAGCCAGTCCCGTTACCCTCTAGCATAGGTATGTTTTCAGCGGCTTTGTTGCTGTTGTTATTTCGTGTTAAACGTTTTAATAGTATTGTTGCAAAATTGGTTTAGTAATTCTCAAAAGAATAACAGCTCAAAGTTACTAGCTGCCTAGTTCTAGTAGATGACAATGATGTAACGATTTAATGAAGATAAAATTAAAAAGGAAACTTTATGCGAAATACTTTTCACTCCAGGAAAGTACTACAGTCTTAAAAACATTATATGAGTAAAAATTGGTTGTGCAGTCTCTTATCTAGTTGGTTCTACCCCCCACAAGTATTTTTATTGTGGTTCTACCTGTCTGCAACGATTTGTACATGACTTTTTTGTGACGCATGTTTTTTTGGTAATAAAAGAAATCCAATAATTTTTTGTTTTTTTGCGATTTCCCATAAGATAATAGAAAACCCCAATCCGACAGTAAAACTTACTATACAATTTAAAAAAGGGTAATTAATTAAATGTGATAAAATCTTAAATGCCTTCCCTTGTGCCGAGCTATGAAATATTAGAATAAATAATGAGCCAGAACCTAAGTAGGAGAGCATCTTCTTGCCATATTTATACCGGTTTAAAAGTGCAGCTATACTAATTGTGATGTAGATACCCGTTATGGCTTGTATGGATGAAATGACTGAATTACCGTAACTTCTCATATTTAAATCAATAGTTTCATCAAAATAGTAATGCATAGATGTAAAGATAACTAGTGCAACGAAAAAAATATTTAGATTAAAATTAAAGTTCTTTATTTTATCGTGCAGCATATAGCCCGCTAAAATAAAGGTAGATGTAATTAACGTAATATCTAAGCCCCAAGGTAGCCCTGGTAAGCTATTAAATGTAACTGGGGCATTGATAAAAGTGGTTGGGAGCCAAAATAGACTAATAGCACTAAGGCCAATTAAGAACATCAGAAGCACAATTAGTATTAGATATAAAATTGGCATCCCTTTCGTCAGTTTCAAAACAAAAAATGAAAAACTTAATGAAATAAACAAGTGCGATAAAAACCACAATGGCGGCCAAGGTATTGTAATTCCATTCCCCCATAAAACACCTAATATGTACTGAAAAGTTGGTGCCTCCACCAAATTCATAGCTATTGATAAAATTAGCTTTAAAACTCCCAAGAAAATTAGAACCACAAAATAAGGTTTTAATAAACTATCTGCTTTGGACCATAGAAAAGATCTGAGATCATCAGATTCTCTTAAAAAAATCCCTGATAAAAAGAAGAATAACGGTACATGAAACGAAAATATCACTCTAGATAATTCAGCATTATCTGGGGAGCCAACCCAGCTATTGTGCCCAAGCACTACCAAAATTATTCCCAAGCCTTTCACGATGTCAATAGTAACATTGCGACATATCATTATATTGGTAACTCCATGATGTATATAATATTCATTTATAAATTTTTATTTTATATTTAATTATCATAAAAATCGCAGCTTATAAATACAAGCTACGCCTCCAAACTTAGTTCTAAAGGATGACAATGACGTGACGATTTGATGAAGATAGAATTAAAGGAAATTTTATCGATAAATACTTGTTGCGCCAGGTAGGCACGCATACTTAAAACATTATATTTATGAAATCTTTATGAAATAATATCTAAGTATACATATAGTGCGCACTAACTCATTACGATTGGAAATTGTGTTGTAAAAACTCAATGAGTGGCTAGTCCAAGTCTGAGTGCGTTTAATTACACAGCAATTCTCAAATGCTTTGCTGAATATCCTTCATATGAATACGGAGATTTTAGTATGTCGTTAAAATATTTTTCAATCATTTTTATGTCATCAATTGGTTTTTGTGCAGAGGTATTTGCTGTCAATGATCCCGTTTGCAGCCAGCCACAATTGCAAACATCAGCGCTACAATCTGGGAAAATTAGTGTTAAAGATGCTGGTGCTGTAGGTAATGGCACAATTGACGACACAAATAGTATTCAAATTGCAATTGATTGTGCATTTAATAATGGTGCAGGCTATACGGTTTATTTCCCTCCAGGTGCGTACAAAATTACTAGCGGACTTAATGTTCATCGGGATGTTGATCTTCTCGGAGAAGGTATTGGCTGGGCGTCGGTAATTTATCCTATCAATTTGGCAAGTGGTACGGCTGCAATTTATCTTGATGGAACTAAGCAAAATGGAGGTTGGGCATTCAAAAATACACTTAAGGGTTTAAACATTGATATGAAAGACTCGGTAGGTAAAATTGCGATTCAAATCAATAATGCTTACAACATTCATATTGCAGATACCTATATACGTGCAAATATCACCGGCACCACACAAACTTCAGCAGTTGCCGTTGTCGATATCAATACTTCAAATCACGTCACTTTGGATCACATAGTAATTTATGGTGAACAAGGAATAGGTACTGGTTTGAAAATAAATGATTCTTGGGTTACAGCAATTAACCCTGATGTTGAAGGCCATGCCGCTAATATAATTGTTTCTGAAACCGCTATTGGTAAAGGAAAGTTTAATATGTTTGGCGGTTACATGGAGCGGTTTGGCCAATATGGCATTAGATTTAATAATACTGGCTACAACCACATTGATGGTGTTGTTATTAAAATTCCAAATAATTCTCCCCATGGCGTATCGTTTAATAATAGTACCAATAACTTATTAACTGGTGTTTCACTTTTGTGCGCAACTGGCACTAATTGCACTGCAATATGGGGTTCTAGTGGCAATACTATTACCAATACTTTGATTCAGGGAAATACGCTGTAAATTTAAAACTAAACTTAAGTGTGCCATTATGAATTTTCTTTACGTTCGATTCTGTCATACGTTTTGTTTTATTTTTAATTGCCACTTATTTAATATATATCAACTTATGAAAGGAAAATAAGATGAAATTTTTTAAATATGTTTTGTTTGTAATTTCATTAAGCTCGGCTATGGAGTTATCTGCTTCCGTAGTTGATATTCAAGACAAGCCTCGTAGTGATAGTAGTTGGCATACTTCATACAACCTTTATAACGCGTTCAACTGGGGAGAGTCGAGAAAAGAATTCAGTCTTGATAATATGGTTTCTGGAGACTATGTAATTAATTTTGATTTTTTAAACCCTCATATAGACACAACACCTTTTCCTTTTAATTGGACTAGTTCTTTGTCATTAACGACTGATCATAATGATGGTTTTATTTCTTTGCATGAGATTAAAAGCTGTTACAATCTTCAATGCAATTCTTATCAAAGTATAGGATTTGAGTTTGACAAAAATGCACTTGTCAATGTTGTAAATTCTGTGTTGCTCAGTGCCAATAAAATATCAGGATTATTTGCGGTGCATTTGGATTCAGATGTAAAGTATTTTCTTTTTGTCAATGATTATGACTATAGGTTTGCTAATTCTAGTCCTTTTACAATATCTATTAATTCAATTGCTCCATCCCCCGTACCTTTACCCGCTGCAGTTTGGATGTTTGTTTCAGCAATAGTTGGATTTTTTTGTATTGCGCACAAATGTTAAAATTTAAAACTAATTTTATTTTAAAAACACAGGGATGTGCAATTCTTTATTCTTATAGTTATTTCTGCATTAGGTGCCGGCTTTTTTGTTCGTTACAGACAACTGGGCTTTTTAAAAATATTTTCAGTTTTAGCGTAATAATTGCTGTTTTCGTTGCCATAGCCTGTTTGTCTAAAAACCAAAATAGATATTAATTTGGTACGGAAATTTCGGCATTATAAATGTGTTAGTTGCAGCAGAGCGCATTAACACTAAATTTATTTAATAGAGAAAGGAGTACAGATATGCGTTTAAAATTCGGATTTTTTATTTCAGGTATTTTTTCGCTGGCAGTTACAACTTCTGCACATGCAGCTGTTTCGCCTAAAGAGATATTTGCATTGTCATGGTCTACACCAACTTATAGCAGCGGCAGTGGTGCACACATTTATCCAATGACTAGGTTTGGTGTAGGTGCAGGTTATGATACGCCAACAACTACAGCACTTTCTGCTTCACAGTCTCCAATTGGGCGTCGTGGATTGTTGCTTTTATATAGTCAGCGTAGCATTCTCGGTAATACAGGTGACACATGTATAGACCCAGCAACCAACTCGGCCACACAATCTCAGTGCCCATATTTTAATAATGGTATTAGTGCAACTCAATCAGGTTTTCAGAGTTTTTTTGCAGACTATAAAGCGGCGGGTGGCTCTGTTGACTTTTTAGTACTTGATTCTGAAATTGGCCTTTCAAACTGGCAATTGGGTACATCAACTCAGCCTTATGATGCAATTGAGAGCGATGCAAGATATGGCACTAATACCTATAATTCTTTAATTAATATGGCTACAGCTGCCGGCTTACCGTCACTGACCTTTCAGCCGCTTAGCAAAATTGGTACAAATTATTCAAATCGTGATGAAATTGGGGTGTGGAATGAATTAATGGGTGAGCGAATTAACGACGCAGTAATTTCGTCGGTTGCTGGCCCGTTGTTAAGCTTTTTCCCGGCTGCAAAGATGTCTGACTACGATCAATTTTGGCATCACCCAAGCGTTCCAATGTATGACCCGAATGGCTGGCCAGTGGCTCAATTTGGAACTGGGGAGGCCGTTGGTACTCATGCGGCACCCAGCCTATATGGAGACATTGGCAATTTTCATTACGGGTCGCTCAACCCAACTGGACAAGAGTATGCGCCGACAAGTTTTAACGGCTTTAGGATGGATGTAAATAAAATGCGTGGTGTTGTATTGGGTACAAGTACTCAACTTAACATTGCAATAGCAAATGTAAAAACGTCTCCCTGGGTTGCTTATCGTGGATTTCATGGTCCAACATCCACATACAGCAATAGCAATTATTATCAAGAATCAGTCATTCATGCCGTACTTGCTGGTGCCGATCATCTCCTGTTTTGGAACCCAACAGCGCAAGATAAAGCATCGACAGATGATCAAACCCTTAGCGATGTTCTAGCGGAAATGAATGGTTTAGTTGGATACAGTGATCGTAAAACGCTTGTCACTGGGCTTGCTAGCTGGACATCAAAATTCATTATCACCACAACTTATGCGAACGGGAAAAAAGTATCTCGTCTTACAGCATCGGAGGGTGACCAAATTATATGTACAACTAATGCACAAAAACTTTTGAGTTGTAATATGGGGTCTAGTGGTGTCGTTAATTTTCCTTTAGGTGTTAAAACCCAGTACGGAAAACTTAATGTATCTTCGGCTGGTATTTGGGTTGTACAACCGAATACCGCAATGAATCCGTATTAGTTTTTGAAATGCTAGTCATGCAGGGACGCGTGTACTTCTGACTTTTAACCTCGCCCCAACAACTACACTGTTCCTCAATTTTTTAAGCCTCTTTGGAATTAATAAGGCCGTGAGTTTTACAAAATTTAACGCTCGATAATACGGATTGATTAAATTGCCAAACCAGGTGCTGCAATTGCTCTAGCGTTTGGCGCGGACATTGAGTTTAACCCTTTAACGCCAGATCCTAGTACAAATTACACTACCTTCATCTCCATTCTATTTAATGAGATCTTTGCACGATCAGCATCTAAAAATGTAGATTAGCGCATCGTGCGATTAAAAAATAAAATAGCCAGAGTTTTCCACAAAAAAGTCTCAAAAATGCATTTACAGCGAGATATCTCTCACTATTTCATTTT
>JANYIO010000048.1 GCA_025362015.1 Gammaproteobacteria bacterium
CTTTAGTGAATTCCGTTACAAAAAAACACGAAGTAACTATTTATTAAAATAAATCATTAAAATTATTCACGCCGTAAAGCTATTGTTTTCTATAAGATGGGATTGCAATCACCAGCTGACTTTTAAGAACAAAAAAGTGGGCCTAAACAACCTACAGCTTGGAAATTATACATATATTTTTAATTCACTATTACTGTATATATTTTCAAAATATTCTTCAGGCCTGCTTGCTGAAGCCACAAATATTTTATTAAAATTATTATTACTTTATTGAAATTATTAGTGCCACATTAAAAATTACTTCATGGTTACCAATGTATGCTGACTTAACCGCCAATATATTTGGCAGTCGATTGAGACTGAACAAGTGCCGCTGAACGCACCCAAAAAAAGGCGGACCGCTTATGCAAGTCCGCCTTTTTTACTATTCACTAAGATTACTTTTCCACAAACGCACGTTCAATCACGTAATCACCTTGCTCACCAATGCGAGGTGATATTTTAAAACCGCGCGCATCTAACATAGCGCAAGTATCACGCAACATTTCCGGGCTACCACACAACATAGCGCGGTCGTGTTCTGGATTAAACGGTGGCAAACCTATATCAGTAAATAGCTTTCCACTTTCAACCAAATCCGTTAAGCGGCCTTGGTTGTGAAATGGCTCGCGGGTAACGGAAGGATAATATATTAATTTTTCACGCACTTCGTCGCCAAAAAATTCATTTTTTGGCAATTCATTCATAATAAAGTCCATATACGCAACTTCACTTACCGTACGTACACCATGAAACAGAACAATTTTTTCAAATTTTTCGTAAGCCGCCGGATCGCGAATTAAACTTAAAAAGGGTGCAAGACCAGTGCCTGTACTTAGGTAATATAAATTTTTTCCTGGTTTTAAATCATCTAACAACAAAGAACCTGTGGGCTTGCGACCCACCAACAAATCATCACCCACTTGCAAATGCTGCAAGCGTGAGGTTAGCGGGCCGTTAGGTACTTTGATGCTAAAAAACTCTAATTCCTCATCGTAGTTAGCACTGGCAATACTATAAGCACGCAATAATGGACGACCATTCACTTCAAGGCCAATCATAACAAACTGGCCATTTTCAAAACGCAATGAATCAGAACGTGTGGTAGTAAAGCTGAACAATGAATCATTCCAGTGTCGTACGCTTAATACTTTTTCAGTAGCAACTGCGGCCATGTTTTTTTACCTTAACGAAAGCGTTTAATAGGAAATACTGTTAATGGGAAATATTGTTTATAGCAATTTTAAAGCGCAGCCGTAATTGCTGCTGTTGTTTCAAATAAATCTGCCACTAAACCGTAATCTGCCCATTGGAAAATGGGGGCATCCGGATCATGATTTATTGCAACAATCATACGACTATCTTTTATACCAGCGATATGTTGTGCCGCACCTGAAACACCAATAGCGATGTAAATATCTGGCGCAACTACAGTACCGGTTTGACCCACTTGACTATCGTTAGGTGCAAAACCTGCATCAACAGCAGCACGGGTTGCACCGATTGCAGCATTAAGTTTATTCGCTAAAGGAGTAAGTACTTCCTGAAATTTTTCAGCACTGCCAAGCGAACGGCCACCGCTAATCACGACACGTGCCGTACTTAATTGGGGGCGCTCATTGTGCCGAATATGTTCGCTAACAAAACGTGATAAATGTTTATCATCAGTTACCGCAGCTATTGTTGCAATGGGAGCTGCTTGATTAGCGTCTTGCGTTGCATCAAATGCGGTAGGACGAATGGTTAATAATTTAATTATTTCATTATTTTGCACTGTCGCATTTAAACCACCTGCATAAAGTGGGCGCACATAAGTGCTGGCATCAATAATACGAGTAACCTCAGAAACCATATCCACATCTAACAATGCGGCAACACGTGGTAACAAGTTTTTACCAAAACTCGTAGCAGCAACAATAATGTGTGAATAGTTTTTTGCGATGCTGTGAACCAGCGGTGCAAAGTTTTCCGCAAGTGGTTTTGCGTAAACAGAATTATCTGCCACGAGTACACGAGTGACACCTTGAATATTAGTTGCTTGCTGCGCAACGGCGTTAACATCTTCGCCAATAACAAGCACATCAATTTCTGCACCAATCGCTTTCGCTGCGGTAATCGCTGAACGTGTTGCGGCCTTAATACTTTTCTCTTCAGTAACAAGCTCGGCAATAACCAGCTCGGCAATAATAAGTATCGACATTTAAACCACCTTCGCGTGCGTACGCAACACGTCAATTAATTCTTGCACATTGTTGAGTTTTTTACCGGGTGCGCGTGCAGCGGGCTCAGCAACATTAATGGTGGTAACCTTACTCGTGGCGGCTACATCCAAATCAGCGAGTGCAATAGTCTCCAAAGGTTTTTTCTTCGCCATCATTAAATTAGGCAGCTTGAGATAACGCGGCTCGTTTAAACGCAAATCTGCAGTCACTACGGCCGGTAAATTTAATTCTACCGTTTCCTGGCCACCATCAATTTCACGCACTACCGTTATTTTTCCATCGTTAACTTTTAGGCTGGAGGCAAATGTGCCCTGCCCTATATTTAAAAATGCGGCAAGCATTTGGCCAATTTCTGCAGCATCGTCATCAATGGCTTGTTTACCCATTAAAATAAGTTGCGGCGCTTCGCGTTTCACAATTTCACGCAATACTTTTGCAGTTGCGAGGGAGTTGAGTGGCTCAGCGGTATCCACCAAAATCGCGCGATCTGCACCTAATGCCAAGGCGTGGCGCAGCACGTCTTGCGCGTTGGCAGCGCCAGTGGTAACCACAACAATTTCGGTTGCTACACCTGCTTCTTTTAAACGCACGGCTTCTTCTACTGCATTCTCGTCAAAAGGATTAATACTCATTTTGACGGAGGCAATGTCCGCACCAGAACCATCTGTTTTTGCACGAACACGAATATTGAAATCCACCACCCGCTTAATACCCACCAACACCTTCATGTTTGCTCCTCTGATTTGGTAACCGGTTCTACAAGAATTCGGCCTTGCATATCCAACCATTGTAAAGAATTTCTTATTATCTGCATAATTGATTATCTTGATATTATTAATCAATAATATTGATATAGAATAACGCTCATTATACCGGCAATGAAACATAAGGCGCGAGCTTTCCAAGAGCAGATAAAAACAACTTTTACCTACAGGCAATAACAATTTTTACTCACTGGAGGTTTTATGAAATTCACATTGCGACAATTAGAAGTATTGGTCGCCGTGGGGCGCGAGCAAAGCGTATCGCGCGCTGCCATCGCCATCGCCCTTAGCCAATCCGCAACCAGCATGGCACTGGCAGAGCTGGAAAAGCAGTTCAATACGCGCTTGTTTGACCGTCAAGGCAAGCGCCTACAGCTCAATACCACTGGGCGACAAATCATGCCGCAGGCTATGGAGTTGCTGGATCGCGCACAACAACTACAATCACTGCTGGAAGGAAATGCGGGGGCTGGCTCACTGCGAATTGGCGCAACACTCACCATTGGCAACTATCTGGCCACACTGTTGATTGGCGATTACATGCAGCAAAACCCGGGTAGCCGCGTAGAGTTAGCAGTACAAAATACCTCCACTATTATTGAGCAGGTTGCACATTTCAAATTGGATTTAGGATTAATTGAAGGCGACAGCCATCACCCCGATTTGGAAATTACACCGTGGGTAGATGATGAACTAGTGATATTTGCAGCTCCTGACCATCCACTTGCGCACCGCACAGATTTGAGCCTGCAAGACCTTACCAATGAAACCTGGGTTTTGCGCGAGCGTGGCTCAGGCACACGTCAAGTATTCGATGCCGCTTTGCGCCACCAATTAACCAACCTCAATATTTGTTTGGAGTTGGAGCATACAGAAGCAATAAAGCGTGCTGTTGAATCCGGCTTGGGGATTAGTTGTATCTCGCGCCTCGCTCTTAAAGACGCGTTTCGCCGTGGTAGCTTGGTGCCACTTGAAATTGCGGGGCTGGATTTAAAACGGCAATTTAATTTTGTTTTACACAAACAAAAATTTATCACCAGTGGTATATCGGCGTTTCTCGCTTTGTGCCGGCAAGTCACCGCAGGTGCTGAGCGCAGTGATTTAATTATCATGCGTCGCCCCGATGGAAAACCCGTGGAGTATCGTTGAGGCGTAAATACAAAAAAGCTGCTTACTAAAAAAGCTCCTTACTAACGTTGCTGTATTAGCACAATCAGTAAGGAGCAGTGGGGCTTATATCGTTAGACAGTCACGTCTAACGTTCTCACTGAACAACTATATCCACAACGAAATAGATGCTCACGCAAGGGTTTATTTAATGCTGAATGAATCGCCATACACTTTCCAGGACAAGGGCGTATTTAAATCCAGGTTGCCGTTATTCAGAAATACCCGTTGTGCTGTATCAATGCGTGAGGTATCGGAATGCGCCGCTTCTTTCAACATTTCAACAACACGCTCATCCAAAAAGGCATTGAGGTAAGTAACTTCATTGCCACCCTGTGCAGGAGTTTTGGCTTTCTTTAGCGCACGCGCACGAACACTCATCATGCCATCAAAACCATGGACAACAGCCGCGTCATAATAAGCAAACTGACCCAACGCACGAATGCCGTCAGCTTTACCTTGCGCTACTGAAGGGTTGAAGTAAATGTCATCACGCTCTTTTTCTTGTGCAGCCTGGAATGCAGCAACACCAGCTTCTTTGGCCCAATCAGCCGGGTAGTTTGGGTCAAGGCCAGTATGCGAAGCTGTACCATCCACCTTGCGCAATGCTGGCAAATACTTAGCTAAGCCGTTGCTCGGGTAGTTTTTGGTATAGTTTTCCACCAACTGCAACATATCGCTGGTGCCAGAGCAAAAGCCAATGATGCCCGCGGTATAACCTCGTCCATCCTTAATATCCTCAATATAAGAGAACTGCGCGCGCCAATTAGTCGTAGAGTTTTCAGCACTGGAAACGATTTGCATAGCCACATCTTTCTTCGCGGCGTTATCTAAATTAGTGCCGGAACCACCGGTACTGCTAGACGATTTGGCAATACTTGATGGAGCTACAGAAGACTTTGGAGTGCTAGACGGAGCTACCGAAGACTTAGTCACACTCGAAGGCGCAACGGAAGACTTCGCAACACTAGAAGGTGCCATCGAAGACTTGGCAACACTTGAAGCAGCAACTGAAGATTGAGCTACGCTAGAAGCTGCTCCACCACATTGTGATGCACTGACAGGATCCCAAAACCAGGTGCTAATAGTCGGGGTATAACCTGGATTATCGTGCTCTGCAATGTAATAGCCCCCCAGATAGCTCACAACATTACCGGTGTAGTACTGATGACCATCAACCCAAACTGGGCAATTACCGGCAGTTGACGATTTTGACGAACTCGATGGGGCCACAGAAGACTTCGCAACACTTGAGAGAGCAACAGAAGATTTGGCAACACTGGAAGGCGCAACTGAAGATTGAGCTACGCTTGAAGCTGCTCCACCACATTGTGATGCATTGATAGGATCCCAAAACCAGGTGGAGATAGTAGGCGTATAACCTGGATTATCGTGTTCTGCAATGTAATAACCGCCCAGATAGCTCACAACATTACCGGTGTAGTACTGATGACCATCAACCCAGACAGGGCAATTAGCTGATGAACTGGAAGATGAAGAGCTTGTACCACCAATGGTAGCCACCACCGCTGAAAGGATACTGGTATTGTCTTTGGTATCAGCTGCCAATTCCCAAATCATCACACCAGAACCTTGTTGCAATGCCAATTGAGTTTTTTTGCGAATCGTCGGTAAACCGTTATAGGTAATGTACATACAACCGGCACAAAGCGTACCGATCAAATCTTTTTGCGCCGCAGAGGCACCAAAAGTACCTACGATGGCAGTGTAATCATAATCTGACGCATAACCGGCAAAACCATAACCATAGGCTGGCACGCCCAATACTAATTTGTCTTTTGATAAACCACGGGCCTTCCAAATATTGATATCGTCAACTGCCATTTGATAAGTTGAATGCTCTACACCCGCATCACCCCAAGTAGGGCCAATCGCGTCATAAGACATAATGTTTACGAAATCAAAATAAGGTAATGAAGAAATGGGCACCATGCCGCCATCGTAAGAGCCGGTTGCCGAGGTCACCAGTTTTGCGCCTAACCCGGTTTTCAAGGCCTGAATAAATGGAGTGTAATTTCCGGCATTATCAATGGCCGTCAATACATCGCCTTCGATATCAACATCAATACCATCTAAACTATTATCGTTTACAAACTTGATTAAATTATTAACCAGCGTTGTTCTCTTCGCTGGTTGTAGCAAAGTAGTCCATACGCCAGCACAATCCCAAGTACCCGCACCCGCCAATGACACCAGCACTTTTGCGCCCGCGTCATGAGCTTTTTGCACAACATAGCTAATATCCGCAGCGGTGACATTACCTGTGCCCGCTCCCGGCATACACACTGGATTGCCATTACTTGCCGCTACAGCACCGCTCGTGTTCGGGCTGAGAAATGCCAGGTTAACGTGTGTTAGCTTATGAAAATCAACAGTATTTGCAACCGCAACCATATCTTTATAAGCCGGAATATATCCAACTACTTTAGTCGCCGCCAGCGCAGATTGACTCATCACCACCGTCAGAACACTGACTGCAAACGCAGCCGCGCTTAAGTGTTTTATGGTGTTTTTTGACCAAAAGGATTTCATCAAATGTTCTCCGAATATTATTAATTATTGATAAATATGGAACAAAATTTATCGCCATAGTGTATGGGGATTAATGAATAAGCGCCCAGCTTAAAATCAAACCAGACATTTAAATCGAGATGCAGTTCTCAAATAGAATAACGAGACAATAATTGCGGTCCTTCATTGCGCGCAGTCAGCACCCACAGTTCATTCTGCCTAGCAATCATCAGTCAAAGTGGCACTTTCCTACGGGGATTCAATACTATTAGAGCTACTTTAATTTATTGTGCTGAACTGCACGACATACCATTAGGAATAAGTGAATTACTCACTGCAACGAGGTTCATCCATGATATTTAACGTGGCGTTTTTTCCAATATTGAACTTTCTTAACTGACTGGGTCTACTTAAAGGAATCAATAAGTTTTTTATTAGGCATATTTTCGTAATCTTTAACTATTTAAAGTTATTTAAAGTATTTGAAATTTTAAATTTGGCGGATTCAACCGCGAAGTGCATAACTCAACCCGTATAGGAAAAGAGATCAGCTGCCTGTAAGCTCGTCGCTTTTTCT
>JANYIO010000130.1 GCA_025362015.1 Gammaproteobacteria bacterium
ACCAATGCAGAAGCATTGGCCAACGGCAAATTTAATGGTTTCACACTTGCGCCAGAGCCGTATAACGTTGCCCACAATGCTGATGAATTTGAACAGCGCAACCTCAAAGGCACCATCATTACTGCCAATTATTTCACGCCGCAAAATTATCAGTGGGTTTCCATTACTGGTATTCGTAAAGCTGAATTTAGCGAGTTCAGTGAAGAAGATTATTCACCGCTCGATGTAGCAACCAGTCTATTTGATGAAGATAATAAACAACTAAGCCAGGAATTTCGTCTGGTATCCCCACACGGTGAAGCAACTGACTATGTTGTGGGTGTGTATTTATTAGATCAGGATATTTCTACACAAAGAGGCGCAAACCTCGGCATCAACTTTCCCGGAAAAGTAAACACCTCGGTAACAACACCATCTTCAGCGGGTGTAAGATCTTACTCAGCTTATAGCAATGGCAACTGGCGCTTTACCGATACTTGGGAAGCCACAAGTGGAATTCGTTATATTCATGAAACTAAAGATCTGGATTACAGCAGCGTTGACACCACCAAGCTTTTTATTAACGTTAATCATGTGCTCGAAAATAAAACCTATAACGAGCTTTTACCTAGAGTAGGACTCAATTATCACGTCACGCCTGATATATTAATTTATAGTGCCATTGCACGTGGCTATCGAAGTGGTGGTTGGAATGCAGACTTTCTCAGCACATTAGAAAATTTTCAATTTAATCCCGAATATGCCATTAACTATGAGCTAGGGCTCAAATCCACACTCTTCAATAATCATCTCACCCTTAACACTTCAGCTTTTTCCACAAAATTTCGCGACTTTCAAGTATTTCAATTTATAACAACGAAAGCAGGCGGTACTCTTTTATCGCTCACGAATGCGGGAAAGGTCACCAGCCAAGGGCTCGAGCTGGATGCCAACGTACAACTCCAAACTAATCTTAATTTCAGCTTCAACGCGGCATTTACGCAGGCAAAATTTGATGAATTTCAAAATGGCGGCGGATTAGGCATTAACTACGACAATAATTCCCTACCTTTTGCACCTGAACACACTTATTACGTAGCACTCGACTATCAACATCCCTTCGCCAATAATTTTTCCTTTTACGGACACATTGATTACGGTTATAGCGGCAACTATTTTTCTAACCCTGATAACAAACCAGCCAATGCTATCGAACACCACGATATTGCCAATAGCCGTTTAGGTTTAAAGGCTGGTGACAATTGGGACATTTCACTATGGGTTAAAAATCTGACTAACGAAACCAACTTGCGAACACGTTCAGTTTCATTTTTAGGTGTTCCCAGAGGCTATTACGATCCACCCCGTCTTTATGGGCTCACAGTTAAATACAATTTTTATTAGATAACTTTCCATCCGGGCACGCTTCCCTGAATTGTGCCCAAGAAAAACTCAACCACTTTGCAAATATGCTAATGTGCTAATGTGCTAATGTGCTAATGAATATTTTTAGTTTCAACGGTATAAACTGCTCGCCTTTCAGCAAGCTCATCTTTTGCGCCACTAACACTTTTATCTTCATCCACTATTAACACCGAGGGGAAACGAAAAATAAATTCGGTTCCATTTCCAACCTCGCTGCGTACTTCAACTCGCGCGCTATGCTCGTCTGCAATACGTTTGATGGCTTGCATGCCTATGCCATTACCAAATTCTTTGGCGCTATAATCTTGCTCCCACAAATTGGCCAATTGTTGTTTACTCATGCCAACACCATTATCCTTTATGGAAAAACAAACACAGGCTTCCTCTACCCAGGATTTGACTTTAAGAATGATTTCCTCATGACCACGGCGTGCCTCTGAGGCATTTTTAATTAAATTAATAAATAGAATTTTTAAGTCTTCCGCATCACCGGCGATGTTTGGAACATCAGCTAACTCGTATTCCACTTTATCAATAGACGTTTCAAAAACGAAAAGACAATCCTTCACCAATGTTTCTAACGCACATGGCTGAACTCGCCGCCGACGCTTGCCCCCCAAAATACTTGCCATAGTAGCAATAAGCCTGGAGCCCCGCTCAACCTGCGCCAATACGATATCTTTCTGTTTATCACGGTCGTACATATCGTTAGAAAACACACCATCAATAATGGCAAATGGCGCTTTAATATCGTGATGATAATGGCTCATCATACCTAACATGGACAGTGTTTTTTTAGCCTCACCCAGTTGATCTTGCATGTCGTCAAGACGAATTAAACGTTTCAATACCTGCCCTAGCTCACGCCCAAGCCATTCAAATACTTTGATGTCATCATAACGATAATAGGAAAGATCCGAGGACGGGCCGACAAGTACAACGGCCAATATTTTCTTATTCGACATCACGGAAAAACATAAAGCAGCTTGCTGTTTTTCCATTTCATGCTTGATGGCATCTGGCATTTCATCTGCCATATTTAAATTGCTATTCTGCATGCAGTAACCAACCAAACTATAATCCTCTGCAACAAAATCAAATGGCAGATTATTAGAACCATCACGCTCGTGATTGGTATTCAGCGTTACATCCGACTCAACTACTAACACTTTATAATGATGCACTCTAATAATTTTTAAAAAGAGATGATCCAGCACTTCGAACATAGTGGCAATGTTCATTGTATGGTTGAGAGCTCTTTCAGTGTCCTCTTTTACTTGATCAAATTCATAACCATGTTTAACGAGTATTTTTTTAGCGTTGGGTAAGACCCATTTTAATAGCCGCGGATACAGCTCTAAAA
>JANYIO010000144.1 GCA_025362015.1 Gammaproteobacteria bacterium
GATGCCGCAGGCGATACCGAGTGCCCCGACGTGTTGTGCTAGTTTTTTCAGCTTCATGGGTTTCTCCGATTGATTACTCAGTTGGTTTAAACATTAATTTACTTGTTGTCTTGCTGTAGTGCGTTGCCATCTTGCTTTTAAGTACTGCCTTTTTTGTCGTCATCCTCGTGTAGCGGGATGACGATAATCTTTAATAAACTTACTTAAAAATATTGTTCAGTCGTAATAAAAAACCATCAATCATGGTGTTGCAATTGCTGTGCTTCATAGAGCATATGCAAGGTAATTTTTCGCACTTCAGATTTACTGGCCTCTATATGAGTTTTCAATAAACTTTTTGCATCTTCTGCGCGTCGCTCAATAATGGTACGTAAAATTTTTGCATGTTCTTCATAGGTAGCTTCTATACGTTTTTGTTGCGTAAAGTCGATGCGGCGAATAATGCGCAAACGTTCAGAAATATCATGATGGATGCGCGCCATTTCCGCGTTGCCAGTTGCTTCTACCAGTTGCTCATGAAAGCGTTCATCTAATGCACAAACGCTTGGGCCATCTTCTAATCGATCTTCAGGTTTTACTAACCAGATGCGTTTTAAATCATCGAGCACTGGTGCAGGATCCATTTCACATAATTTTTTGACAGTCGCCAATTCCAGTACGATGCGCACATCATAAAGTTGTTCAAACTGATTAAAATCAAATGGGTTCACTTGCCAACCACTGCGAAACGATACATCGACAAAACCTTCACGCTGCAAACGTGTTAAGGCTTCACGCACAGGCGTGCGACTTGCTGCAACGCGTTCGGCAATTTCGTTTTCACTGAAGCGATCTCCAGGCAGCAAACGGAACGAAAAAATATCCTGTTTGATTTTCTGATAAATTTGTTCGGTTAAGTTGGTGCGTGGTTCAACTTGCTTCTTTTTTAATTTTTCGTTTTTAATTAATTTCATAGGGTTAACCTGTAAACGTTAGGCCTCAAGCACTAACAATAAATCGCCAGCATTGACTTGTGTGCCAGGAGTGCAATGAATGGCACTTACTTTTGCCGCACGGTCTGCATACACTGAAAATTCCATTTTCATAGCTTCAACAATTAATAAGGGTTGATCAATTTCTACCATTTGGCCAGGTTCGACGAGTAGCTTCCAAATATTACCGCTGATATCAGCAGTAATTCCGTGACCATTAATTTCAATAGGGTTTGTGTTGATTTTTACTTGCAGCGCGGCATCTACTTGCTGTTCTTCATCAGCTTGCCAAAGCGCAACTTCGGTAGTGAATGCAGCATGTTGTTTGGCTTTAAAGTCGGCAATACTTGGGGCGTTTGCGTGTAAGAATTGTTCGTGTTCGGCGAGGCTGAAAAAATCTTCTTCAATACGTAGATTCAATCGGCCTTCGCGGAAAGCTTCACGCTGTATCGTCAGCTCAGCTTCGGTAACGAGGTAATAGCGCACGCGGTCAAAAAATTTCAGTAACCAGGGTTCGCTATTTTTGAAATCGGAATTCTTTAAAAATTTATTCCAGATGGGCAGTGTGCGGCCAATTAATTGATAGCCGCCCGGTGAATCCATGCCATAAATACACATGTAAACACCGCCGATACCGACAGTGCCCTCAGCGGTGTAAGTGCGCGCGGGATTGTATTTTGATGTGAGTAAACGATGGCGTGGGTCTACCGGTACTGCGCAAGGTGCGCCGAGATAGACATCGCCTAAACCGAGCACCATATAGCTGGTATTAAAAACAATATCCCGCACCTGATCTACAGAATCCAAGCCATTTATACGCCGAATAAATTCAGTATTGCTGGGCAACCAGGGCGCTTTATCACGCACTGATTGGCGATAACGTGAAACTGCATCAAGGGTGGCGGAATCTTCAAATGCCATGGGTAAATACACAATGCGGCTGGGTACTTTTATATCGCGTGCATCGCCAAGCTTTGTTTCAATAGTTAATAATGTTGCTACTAAAGCTTGTTGGTGAATAACGCGGCTATCATAATTAATTTGCAGTGAGCGCACGCCCGGTGATAATTCAATAATGCCATTAATGGGTTCAGCTTTTAATGCTTCCATTAGCGCATGCACACGCAAACGCAAACTTAATTCCAAAATATTGTCACCGTATTCGAGCAGAAGATATTTGTCACCCGCTTGACGATAACTGACTAAGGGGTGACTCGCTTCTGGTGGTAGTGACGTTAAAATGCAATCTGAAATTGTTGCTACAGGTTTAACTATTGGAGTCAGTGAAACAGTTGGTTGTGCACATAAAGTTTGAATTGCTTTATCTGCTGTTAATTCAAGTGCGAGCGCTGAATTAAAACTTAATTGTTTGAAGCGAATTTTATCGCCGGGTTTTACCTGGCCAACTTTCCATAGCTCTGCTTTGACAATAGTAACGGGGCAAACAAATCCACCGAGGCTGGGGCCATCTTTGGTGAGAATAACTGGCATATCGCCAGTGAAATTAATTGAGCCAACAGCATATTCGGTATCGTGAATATTGGACGGATGTAAACCTGCTTCACCACCGTCACTGCGTGTCCATGTTGGTTTAGGGCCGTTTAAGCGAATACCCAAACGATTGGAATTGTAATGCACCTCCCACGCCGTATTAAAAAACATTTCTATGGCATCAGTGGTAAAAAAATCCGGTGCGCCGTGAGGCCCATAGAGCACGCCGATTTCCCACTCATTGGGGTAGTCAGGAATCAGGCCTGCAGGTGCAGCAGAAGGTGAGAATAGGGGCGCGGGTGTAGTACAAGCTGCAATTGCTGGATTGCTAATGGGCAGCATATCGGTTGCGCGCAGCGTGCGACCAGCGTGGCCACCAAATTGACCCAGTGCGAAAGTAGAGCGGCTGCCTAAATAAACCGGAACATCAAAACCGTTGCGCACGGCAAGATAAGAACGGCAGCCGGTTTCAGCTTTACCGACTTCTAATACTTGCCCAGCTTTTACAAAAATTGGTGACCAAAAATTAATTAATTCCCCATCTAGTTTTGCGGGAGATTTTGCGCCTGTAAGCGCAATAATTGTATCAATATGAAAACGTAATTTCGGACCAATTAACGTAATTTCAAGCGCAGCTGCATTGCTGTGATTGCCAACGATGCGATTCGCTAAGCGAAATGCATAATCATCCATGGGGCCGGAAGGTGGAACGCCAACGCTCCAATAACCCACGCGCCCTGGGTAATCTTGAATGCTGGTGTAAGTGCCTGGTTGAATAACTTCAACAACGGGTGCTTGATAGATAAAGCTTGCTAATTTATTGGTGGCTACATCGCCACTGACAAAAAAATCCGTGTTAATAATTTGGCGTAAATAATCAAGATTAGTGGCAATACCGGCAACACAGGTTTCAGCTAACGCAGCTGACATTTTAGCAATTGCATCTGCACGATTTTTTCCATACACAATAATTTTTGCAATCATCGGATCGTAGTAAGGTGAAACTTCAGTACCCGTTGAAACCCAGGTATCTACTCGCGCTGATTGCGAAAATTCTACGTGGGTTAATATACCTGGTGACGGCTGAAAATCACGCACAGGATCTTCAGCATACAAACGCACTTCAATGGCTGCGCCACTGGGTGTTATTTCAATATCCAGTTTTGGTGGTTCACCTGCGGCGGTAAGAATCATCCACTCCACCAAATCTACGCCGGTGCAAGCTTCAGTAATTGGATGTTCAACTTGCAGGCGAGTATTGACTTCTAAAAAATAAAATGCATCGCGTGTAGCATCGTAAATATATTCAATGGTGCCTGCAGAGCGATAGCCTACTGCTTCGCCTAAACTTTTTGATGCTGTTAATAATTTTTCACGGGTAGCTGCGGGCAAATTGGGTGCGGGTGTTTCTTCAACTACTTTTTGATTGCGGCGTTGCAGCGAACAATCGCGCTCGCCAAGTGCAAGTACATTACCTTTGCCATCACCAAAAATTTGCACTTCAACATGACGCGCGTTATCCACAAAACGTTCGAGAAAAACGCCACTGTCGCTAAAAAAGTTTTGCCCTAAACGTTTGACGGTATCAAATGCTTCAATTAAAGCAGGTTCATCGTTACAGCGTGTTAAACCAATGCCGCCACCACCTGCTGTACTTTTTAGCATGACGGGATAGCCGAGCTTCGCAGCGGACGCAACAGCCTCGGTAATAGAGGCTAATAAACCTGTGCCAGGCGTTAGGGGTACGCCAGCTTGTTCAGCAATTTCACGCGAGGTATGCTTTAAACCAAAGCGTCGGATTTGATCGGGGGTAGGGCCGCAAAAAGCAATGCCAGCTGCTTCACATTGTTCACAAAATTTTGCATTTTCAGAAAGAAAACCATAACCAGGAATAATTGCCTGGGCACCGGTTTCACGTGCAGCTGCTAAAATTTTATCCACCTGTAAATAACTTTCTGCTGCTGTATTGCCACCTATACACACGGCTATGTCGCATGCACTAACGTGAGCGGAGTTGCGGTCAGCATCAGAATAAACGGCAACCGATTTAACGCCCATCTTTTTTAACGTCTTCGCGATACGAACTGCAATTTCACCGCGATTTGCAATTAACACTGTGTGAAACATTCTCTTCTCCGACGATTAATTTTTATGGGCACCTCCGGAAATCCACTTTTCGTGCGCTAGCGTCGTTATTTTCGTACTCGAATCCTCATTTATAACGTATAAACTGCGGTTCCTCCGTGCGAAAAGGCCTCGCCATCATCACGAAAATTGAATTTCCGGAGGTGCCCTTATGTCGATGCGCGTTATTTTTGTAACGATGTTATGTAAGCGCGCCATCCACCTAAATGTGTAATATCAGTTGCGTCTTTCACTGCTGTACCTTCACAAATAAAACCTTTTACTTCGCGGCCGTCATGCAATCTGAGCGTCCCTATGCCGAGAGGTGCGGGAATTAATGCCACAAAGCTGCCAAAATTCTGCAAAGGCACATCCCACAGCTCCACAATAATTTCTGCGCCTGATGAATTTTCATCGCCGCGAATTAATCCGGGTTTTGGTGGGGTGGTGTTGGGTAATGCAAATAAACGGTAGTTACTTGCAGTGAAAGTGTTTTCTACAAACACAGCATGACGTTCAATTAATTGCGTGTTAAGCGGCATGCCAGTTAAATGTGCGCCAACTACGGCAAGGCGAACGTAGCCTTCGGGGGTAATATTTTTTGTAAAAAGCGTGGGTGCTTTGCGATTGGTTGCGCCTAAATTTAAATCGGCATTCACTTGCCACATTTTTCCAAATTTAATTAATGCCGCATCTTGCCATGCATGAGCAATTAGCGTGATGCCAAATGGTAGGCCGTCAGCGCGCATAACGGCAGGTAATGCGAGTGCTGAACAATCGGCAAGGTTGACAAAATTAGTGTAGGTGCCGAGCTGGCTGTTAACTACAACCGGATCGCTACTCACTTCATTAATAGTAGGTAAGCGCGGTGAAGTGGGTACTAGAAGCGCATCGACACCACACATTAATGTTTGAATTTCTCGTACTAAATCTGCGCGTTTATATTCTGCAACAAACGCATCAGTCGCTGAAAATGTGGTGGCCTTTTCGATAATAGTACGCACTACATCATTCATATCATCCGCATGTTCTTGCATAAATTTTGCAATAGCTGCGTAGCGCTCTGCCACCCAGGGGCCGCCATACAATAATTGTGCGAGAGTAAACATGGGTGTGAAATCAATCGTAATCAGTTCAACACCAAGTGCCGACATATTAGCGAGCGATAATTTCCACGCTGCTTCTGATTCCTTATCACCAAACCAGGCCGGTGATGCAGGAATACCAAAGCGCGGTTTGCTCGGGAAATAAATTGTGGGTGTTGCTGGTGTGCGGGAATAACTATCGGCTGTGTCAAACCCTTCCAGCACCTTGGCCACAAGTTCTGCATCATTCACGGTTAATGCAAATACGGAAACGCAATCAAGGCTGCGACATGCGGGTACAACACCTTGGGAGCTAAAGCGACCTTTGGTTGGCTTTAATCCCACAATATTATTGAAGCTTGCCGGTACCCGGCCAGAGCCGGCGGTATCCGTGCCCAGGCTAAACGGCACTAAGCCACGCGCTACACTGGTAGCTGAACCAGAGCTCGAACCACCGGAAATATATTCGGCCTTAAAAGGGTTGGACACGGTGCCATACGGCGAACGTGTGCCCACAAGGCCAGTTGCAAATTGATCGAGATTAGTTTTTGCCAGCACGATTGCGCCCGCTGCACGGAGTTTGCTAACGGTGGTCGCATCGTTTTTGGGAATATTCGTAAATGCAGGGCAGGCCGCAGTGGTAGGAATAGCTGCTACATCAATATTGTCTTTTACAACATAGGGCACTCCATAGAGGGGCAATGTGAGTGCATCAGGTGTGCTTTCAAGCGCATCAAGTTGAGCATCTAACTCGTTGGCTGAAAGTATATAAATCCACGCCGAATCATCAGCGTGTAAGCTATTGCGCAAAGTATGTAATACCTCGCGTAGAGAAATATGTTGGTTGCGATAGGCATTCTGCCACTCATCAATTGTCCAACCGAGCGTTGTTGTCATTATTGTGCCTGCTTGCTTTAATCCTGTTAAGGGCGTTTAAACTTCATCTTGAATACAAGATTGTATTTTTAGCTTGAGCAGAAACCGTGCCAGATGAAATGTGGAGGTGGGTATAGTGGCTAAATTTTTTATAAATTACTTTAAAATCATTAGGTTAGGTTGGTTGTATGATTGTTGGCGTGCGTACTAAATTTGCACGGACTTTATAGAATAGATGCGCTGAATGTGTGCCGGCTATGTGCTGGTAGCTTCAGAATGGTGCGGTTTGGGTGTTATAAGCTTGAGGTTGTGTTCTAATTTTCATCTCAAAATTCATAGTTATTGAGATATGGGTTATCATCAGCTATAGTTCATCTCAATATTTTAAGTTTTTGAGATAAGCATGATTAAAAAACCTCCAGCAAAAGATCAATTACCTTCGAATCCTTGGGGTTACATTCGAGAGCACCAGCCTGAGAATATCTTGGGTTACGTATCTTATTTTTCTCCGGTTGACGATAAGGGAAAGTATTTTCCTTACGATGAGTTTCGTCATAGGGTACCTAAAGATTTGGATGTTGATCTTATGTGGGCCTTGACGAAAGACGCTCGTACTAGCAGACGACAATTTTTATTAATATTGGGTGATCAAAATACCCTTGTCACGTTTGTGCAAACCACTATTTTGCAAAAAGCTACTACGATTGTTGATCAGAATACGACGACGGCGGCTTTGGAGTGGACCAGTAAAAAAATCGGTGAAGATCAGCATTTTCAATATTTATTAAATGATTTGGTTGAAGATGAATCTATCAGTAGTAGTCAGCTTGAAGGCGCCGCCACGACAACTTTAGTCGCTAAAGAGATGCTAAAAAAGAAAAGGGAACCGCGCAGTATTGATGAAAAAATGATTTTGGGTAATTTCAAAATGATGCGCTTTGCTTGGGATAATCGCGAGCAAGAATTAACCCCGGATTTAATAAAAGAATTACATCGCGTAGGCGTTGATGGCATTGATAACGATCGTTATGCCCCAGGTGCTTTTCGGGTGAGTGATGATGTAGTTATTGCAGATCAAGACGATAATATTGTTCATCAACCACCTTTAGCGCAAGGCATTGAAGATCGATTTAAAGAATTATGTGAATGGATCAATATTAATCATGATGATTTTGATAGCAATAATTATATTCATCCATTAATTAAAGCCATCACCATTCATTTTGCAATCGGTTATGACCACCCCTTTAGGGATGGTAATGGTAGAGTTGCGCGCGCACTTTTTTATTGGTTTATGTTTAAAAATAATTATGGTGCCTTTCGCTATATTTCCATTAGTAATCTCTTAAAAGAAGCTGCAACACAATATGGTAAATCATATTTGTATACCGAAACCGATGACATGGATTTAACTTATTTTATTGATTACCAATGCTCAATCATTACTCGTGCAGTAAGTGACTTTAATAAACATTGCCAAAAAACATTGGCTGGGATCGAGTCATTTAATAAATGGATTTGGAATTCGGGAATTTACGGCAAGTTAAGTGATAAACAAAAAACAGTGTTTCAAGTAGCAAAGAGTAATCAGATAACAATTTTTACCACAACCAATGTTAAAGAAAACTTGGGTTGTTCATACAATACCGCAGCCTCTGTATTGAATGGTCTTTGTGAATTAAATTTATTTGGCAAGAGAAAAGAAGGTAAAGAATGGATTTTCTATCTTTTAGATCAAGATAAAATCCAACAAGCATGGAAAATGCCTGCAAAAAATAAAAGTGAGAAGCAATTATGACCATGAACTGGAATCAACTTCTTTGCGCTGAGCGCTTGGGGAATCGCCCTGCAAAAAGTGAAGAAGGGCGCTCGCCGTTTCATTCAGATCACGACAAAATTATTTTTTCGGGTGCGTTTCGCCGACTTGCGCGTAAGACGCAAGTGCATCCTATGGCAACGAATGATCATGTGCATAATCGTATGACGCACAGTTTAGAGGTGGCTTGTGTGGGGCGCACTTTGGGTATTCGGGTGGGTCAAGCCTTAAAGGATAATGGCGATTTACCCACGAATTTTTGGCCTACGGATATAGGCGATATTGTGCAAGCCACTTGCCTTGCGCACGATATTGGTAACCCACCGTTTGGTCATACAGGTGAGGATGCAATTCGCAATTGGTTTCAAAAAGAGGGTGCGCAATTTTTAGAAGGTTTAGCGCCGGACGAGCAGGATGATATACGGGTATTTGAAGGTAACGCGCAAGGTTTGCGCGTGTTAACAACGTCGGAATATCACCAATATCACGAAGGTATGCGCTTAACTTACGCTACGCTTGCGGCATCGATGAAATACCCTTGGTGTTCGTCGGCAACAGTATTCAATCAGCGACCTAAAAATAATAAATACGGTGTGTTTCAAACAGAGCTTAATTATTTTCATGAGATCGCCCACAAAACCGGGTTGATCGCCAAAGGCCAGGATTGGTATTGTCGCCATCCTCTTGTGTATTTAATGGAAGCTGCCGATGATTTTTGTTACGGCATTATTGATTTGGAAGATGGCCTGGAAATGGGCATTCTTAATTGGCAAGAAATTTACGACATACTTCGCCCCGTCATCGACGATTCACCGCAGTTCCCGGATTTGGAACATACGCTCAAAAAAGTTACCGATGGCCGCAAGCCCGCAATACTGCGAGGTAAAGTAATTGACGCTTTTATTCATGCAGGTACTCATGCGTTTATTCAGAACCAACGCGCATTTTTACAGGGCGATATTGAAGGTGATTTAATTTCACTGTGCGATAACAAAGTGATGGTTGCAGTGCAGGCCGCAAAAGATTTGGCAAAGCGGAAAATTTTTAATCACTCCAAACGCGTGGAGTTAGAAATTGGTGCTTACGCCACAGTAGCAACTTTGCTGAGCGCAATTTGCAGTGCGGTAGATGCGTCGCTGGGTGATCCACGACACATGACTTATAAAGATAATCGTGTGATGGCGTTAATTGGCGATAATAATTTTCATCCCGGGGTGAGTAAGAAAGAAAACAATTATAAGTATTTAGCCTTAATGGCAGTGATCGATTATATCAGCGGTATGACGGATAATTATGCAACCAATCTCGCCAAGCAATTTAATGGCATGGGGCAGGTGATTTACTAGGATCGTCAATAAAAACGGCTCAGACATTTTTATGTCGAGCCGTTTTTATTTGTCATTTTTTATTTACCATAATAATAGTTATTATGGTTTTGGCGGAAAGGCAAAAAACACTTTGGTAGCACTAATACCCACGCCTGTGCCTACTTGCCCTTGTGATTCATAACGGAGCCCAGTCATCACCAGACCGTCGCTGGCAACTGCTTGCCACGCTAGTGCTTCCTGTTCCCGTGTTAACTCGGCTTTGGCAAAAGTTAACTCGTGAAAATTGGTTGAGTAGAGGCTGTTAATTAAATTTGCTTTGTAATAAGGGCAGGGTGTGGTGATGCATACAATGCCCGAGCTGGAAATTTTCAGGTAAGGGCCAAGTGCTACTGTTTTATTGGCCCCTGTCCAGGCACCATTTACTGCTAAAGTTCTGCCACCAATTGGGCTGATAGATGCGATGGGCGGGTTGCTGATAGTGCCACGCAAGAGTGCTTGTTCGCTGCGCATGGCAACTTCCAATTCTTGAATTTGCGCAGGTTTTAACCCCAAGGCTCTGTAGTTTATATAGGCCACATAAATACTGTTCGGTAGTAAGGATGAATTCTGATAGGCTTCGTCTTCGCTTTCCAGCTGCAATGAGTATTGGTTAACCGGCGTTAAAAACCAACCGCCACACATGGGGAATGCGCATTTCCGATAGTCTGGTTTTACGGAGTAGGTTGTCGCTGTAGTTGGTTCAGGTTTTACAATGGTTTGCGCTTGACTTGTAGCCGTAAAAAATATGGCCGCGCTTATTAGTAGCATTGCTTTCAGCACGCGAAAAAATGGGCTGTTCATGTGACACCTCGCTTTAGGTTTATTGGTTAATGTCATTGATACACATTCATACATACAAAATGCTCAGGCTGATAATAAGCTATTTATTTTATAGAGGGCGCAGCTTGTGCAGTTAAGTGCCAGTAAATTGTAATAAATTGTTACACTACTCCTATTCATCGGGGCCCCATTCATCAGGATCTATGAATTTCCAATAAAAAAATTCATAGGCTTTTACATTGGAAAATAAGTGAAATTTTTATGATGTTATCTCCAACATCTACGCGTCGGTTAATGTTTTTAGTTGGTTCTTTGTTGATTGTTATATTCCCATTTTTTTTTATTGGTGGGCCTACATTTTATTCTACGCCGCTGTTTCGTAAACTATGGGATTGTGGCCATATTGTTTTTTTTGTGAGTGTTGTCATTGCATTTTACACAAAAATTAATATATCGGGGTGGCGACCTTTTATTGTTATATCAGTAACTGTTTTCGTTTTAGGTGGGGCTATTGAAGTTATTCAAGCTCACACTGGGCGCGATGGTAATTGGCAAGATTTACTGAACGATGTAGCTGCTACCTGGTTAGCATTGTTTTGGTTGCAAAAAAGTAATCTTTGGGTTTGGTTGGGGCGTTTGATTGCGATGGCGTTATTGATGCCTCCGGTGACAGCGGTGTTTTTCGCGGCTTGGTCACAGCTTCAGGCTGAAAAAAATTTCCCTGTTCTTGCCGATTTCGAATCATCCATTGATTTGCATGGATGGAAGGGAGATATTGAACGTAGTAATGTGTTCCATAGCTCAGGGAATTATTCACTTAAAGCGCATTTGAATACTAAAAAATATTCGGGTCTTTCGCTGCTTGAGTTTTATAATTCCTGGCAGGGCTATACCACGTTGTCATTTGATATCTATAATCCCGAACCGCTGCCGATAGATTTGGTGATTCGTGTGAGTGATGTACGGCATGAGTTGGGCGCTAATGTTTTGACCGATCGTTTCAATAAAAAACTGCATGTGGAAAGTGGCTGGAACCCTATAGAAATTCCGGTTGCAGCTATTCGTCAGGCGCCAGCAACGCGACAGTTGGATATGGATTCCATTACATCGATGATTATTTTTGCAATGCAACTACAAAAAGAACAAGATATTTATCTAGATAATGTTAGGTTGCAGTAAAATTTTTTTGCGTGCTCTAGCAAGCACGACTATGTATAATTTTTTTAAAAGTATAAAGCAGGTTGGTAATTCATGCGTTTTATTTATACCTTATTTTTTTATTTGGTAACTCCTTTTATTTTGCTGCGCTTATTATGGCGAGCTTTAGCTGCGCCTGCTTACGCAAAACGTTGGGCGGAGCGATTTGGTTTTTTTTCATTGCTTGTTTTGAATAAATCGACCGACACAAAAAAAGCCGCTATGAAAAAAATAGTGTGGTTGCATACCGTATCGGTGGGTGAATTTATTGCGGCGCTGCCATTGATTAAACAATTACAAGTTAATCCTGAGTTGCAATTAGTTATCACGACTACCACACCCACCGGTTCTGAACGCGTGCAAACCAGTTTAGGCGATAGTGTGTTTCATGTGTATGCTCCTTACGATTTGCCCGATGTAATTGCACGTTTTTTGCGTCGCACTAAACCTGCATTGCTGCTCATTATGGAAACTGAGTTGTGGCCAAATACCATTGCAGCTTGCGCACAGCGTAACATTCCCATTCTTTTGGTGAACGGCCGTATGTCGAGAAAGTCAGCCGACGGATACAAAAAGTTTTCAGCACTCACTCGCCCCATGTTGCAAAGTCTAAGTTTGGCATTGGTGCAAAATAAAGAAGATGCCGCACGTTTTAATGATTTAGGTTTGCCGGTCGTTAATACACGTATAACAGGAAATATTAAATTTGATTTAACACTAACGGATGAATTGCGTGAGCAGGCTGCACAATTAAAGCAGCAGTGGAGTCAGAATGGTGAGCGCATCATTTGGATTGCAGCCAGTACACATCAGGGTGAAGATGAAATTATTCTTGAAGCCTTTGTTCAAGTGAAAAAACACATAAAAAATCTTTTATTGGTGATGGTGCCGCGCCACCCTGAACGATTTACCAGTGTGGGTAATTTATGTGCAAGCCGAGGTTTTAATGTTGCGAAGCGTAGTGCGGGGCAAGTAACTACCGTAACCGATATTATTATCGGCGACACTATGGGCGAATTGATATTGCTATTTGGTGCAAGCGATATTGCCTTTGTGGGAGGAAGTTTAGTGCCAAATGGTGGTCATAATTTCATTGAACCAGCGGCATGGCAATTGCCATTATTGAGCGGCATGCATGTTTTTAATTTCGCGGAGGTATCACGTTTGCTGCTGGATGTTGGGGGTTTAACCTTGGTCCATTCTGCGAGTGAATTGGCTGAACAAATAACAGCTTTAGTCGTAAATGAAGCAGAAAGGCATAAGCGTGGTTTAGCCGCATTAACCGTGGTGAATGAAAACCGCGGTGCTTTGCAAAAAACGCTGGAGGTAATTAATCCATTTTTAAAATAAATTATGGTGAGCTTAAAAACAAAAAACGCTGCGCACTAGTGGTGATATAACAGCTATTGCGCAGCGTTTTTTTGTCGATTTTGAAACACTACTTTTCGTATTTGCTACGACTTACATCAACACCTATTTGCAACCACTTATCTACTTCTTGCACATCTGCTGGCGTTAGCATGCCTGCTACTTCGCGCAATTTGACTGTATCAATAACATAATCAAAAAGGGCATCAGAATAATTGCGGCGCGCCTGATAAAGATTGCGTTGTGCTAACAATACTTCAACTAAATTGCGCGTACCCACTTCATAACCTGATTGGGTAGCATCTAATGCGCTTTGGTTGGAGAGAACTGCTTGTTTACGTGCTTGCACACGCGCTACGTCTGTCGCGACGGACAAATGCAATGCGCGGGTATTTTGAATCGTACTGCGTTCTACACTGTTAAATTGTTCTTGCGCTTGTAATTCTAGTGCGACTGCCTGGCGAGTTCTACTTGATGTGCGGCCGCCGCTAAATATGGGTACATTTAAGCGAACGTTAATTGAGCTTTGGTCAGAGCTGGTATCAAAGGGGCCGCCGCCAAATTGGTTATCGCCTTTACTGTCTGGTTTGCTGTAACCCAAAGTCGCATTGACTGTAGGGTAGTGTCCTGCGCGGTTTGCGCTCGCGTTGTCTTCAGCGGCTTGCGCGCGCAATTTTGCGGCTTTGAGGTTGTAATTATTTTTAAGCGAGAAGCTCACCCACTCCGCGCGATCCGCAGGTGTTGGGTTAACAACTGGGAATTTATCAGAGAGTGGTGCAATTTGGTTTTCGGCTTTACCGGTTAATACTTCTAAAGCTTCAAAGCTAATGCCCAAGCTGCCTCGCGCTTCCAGCGTAGCTGCGGTTGCACTGTCAAACGCGGCTTGTGCTTCATGGACTTCGGTAATGGCAATTAAGCCTACATCAAAGCGTTGTTTGGTTTGATCGAGCTGATGTGTTAATGCGTCTTCTTCCGCTAGTGAAGCTTCAAGTTTATCGACAGAGCGCAACACATTAAAGTAGGCCTGAGCGACACGGACAATTAAACTTTGTTGATCAGCACCAAATTGCGCTTCAGCTTGTGCGCTGACTTTTTGACCTTGTTTGTAGGTGTACCAAGCGGACATATCAAACAAGGGTTGCGTTAATGATGCCTCCCAGCCTTTGGTTTTGTTGGTGTTTTTATAGAGTTGATTGGTGAAGTTATTGGTTATGTCGCTTTTGCCATCATTGTAGTTATAGTCCGCATTAATTTGCGGTAGCAGGTTGGCAAGTGCAATATTGTCACTCTCTTTGCCTGCGTCATAAGTTGCTTTATCGGCTTTTAATTGCGCGTCATTTTGCAGCGCTAGCTTGTAAATATCTTGCAAACTATTAGCGCTGGCACCTATAGGCGCTAGCGATAGTAAGCCAATAATTAGGTAAAGCTTCGACTTCTTCATAAAGTGTCCCAGGGTAAAAAGTATCCAAAATAGGTAATGGTAAAAAAAGATGCTGCATTATACGCAATAGCTTAGATGCACCATCACACGAAAAAGATTCATTAATAAAAAGAAAACCGAGTGTAGCGGGTTGCCCATAAATGGTCGAGTGCTGGCACCCGTCGACAGTTGAAAAAGGGTAAACACTTGTGTTCTCTCGGTGAAGTTACAAATGTAAGCAGCCGTGGGTTGATCTCGTTGGCGCTGGTTTGTATTTTCGTGCCGTTTGTATTGCTCTGCGCGTGCGGTTATCGTGAACAGCTTGTTGGAAATGAAGTGAGTGAAGAATGACGAGTGTAGAAATAGCCAAACAAGATTTATTTTATATAGCCGTTATTATTTTGGCTGGGCTGATTGGTGGAGTTTTAGCCAAAAAAATCAAAGTCCCTGATATTGTACTTTTTTTACTGATTGGCATTGTTTTGGGGCCGGCGTTGACGGGCTTGGTAAGCGTGCCAGCCACCTCCACTATGAATCAGTTAATACTGACTATGGGTGCTTGCTACCTTCTATTTGAAGGTGGGGCAACCTTGCGCTTCGTGGTTCTGAAGCAGGTTTGGATAACCTTGCTGGTAATCGCCACTATCGGGGTGCTTATTACAGGTGCGATTACTACAGGCTTTGCCGTCTGGCTAGGTATTCCGCTGACAACGGCGTTGGTATTAGGCGCCGTAACCTGTTCAACAGATCCTGCCACCCTGGTACCCATCTTCAAGCAAATTCCGATTAAGGATCGCGTTGCGCAAACGGTGATGAGTGAGTCTGCATTAAACGATGCCATGGGTACCATAGCTACTTTCGCTGTCGTTGCATTTGTCATGCGTACTGGCGACGGTTTTAGCTTAGGCAACACATTAAAAGATTTGGCTTGGGAATCGGGTATGGGGATCTTTTTTGGCGCAGCCGTGGGCTATGGTGCAGCGTTATTAATGGCACACAACCATATCGGTTTCTTTCGCACTTCGACGCCTTTTGTCATTGTGTTGGCGGTAATACTTGCGTATCTGGGGGCGGATACAATTCAGGCATCTGGTTTCATGGCGGTGTTTACTTGCGGAGTTATGATTGGTAATAAAGAAACTTTCGGCATTGAATTTGAAGATCATGAGCACAAATACCTCGAAGATTATGTTGGTAATACCGCACTGCTTATGCGCATGTTCATTTTCATTTTGCTTGGCTCGCAAGTCGATTTCTCTTTGCTTGCCCAGTACTTGTGGCAAGGTTGCGCTTTATTATTTGTGTTTATGTTTGTCGCTCGCCCCCTCACCGTATTTTTATGTGCCGGCCCCGATCGTCGCGCCAAATGGACTGTTAATGAATTATTGTTTATGAGTTGGACGCGTGAAACGGGTGTGATTCCTGCGGCCCTGGTCGGAATTTTAGCTGGCATGAAAGTTCCGGGAGTTGAAGTAGTGGGTGCGATTACTTTTATTTTTATTCTTGGTACGATTTTAATTCAGGCGCCGACGACTGCACTATTGGCGGGTAAGTTGGGCTTATTGAAAAGTCAGCAATAAGGTTTTTTATTGGTTTTCATCAGACATACATTTAAAGCTTAACGAATAGAAAATATTTATTTCACGTAATTTAGCTTGTAAGCATAATTTTTACTCTGCCCCTCAAACTTTCCCCAAGGTTAGCTGCCGCACATACATTAAGGTGCGGAATCCTTAATCTGCAACTGTCATCTCAAATATTTAAATCACATGATGAGTAACTAAAGTCACTTTTTAGGAATTAAAGTCACTTTGAAAAAATTGTTACTCACCAGTTTTTAAAAAATTGAAGTAATGTGATTTGAATTTTTTATTTTTCCACTCATGCGATGATTTTGTATCACATGTTAATTTTCGCTGCTAAATATTAGTACCGATTTCTCACTGGAGTATTTTATTATGTCTAAATCAAAAATTTACCTAAGCGCATTTTGTGCAATGACTACCTTGAGCTTTGTACCGTCTGTATTGGCGGAAGCCAATGGTTTTAATTTAGGCTTTGATTATGGTCGCACTGAAGCCAAAAAATATTGCGAACACATCACTAATTGCCATAATTCTGATAAGGGGCCAAAAGTAGACGTTGGTTATGACTTTAATCCAAATTTTGGAATTGAACTTGGTTACACCAGTTTTGGTACCATTTTTAATTCTAATAATAACTCAGCGAGCCTTAAACAAAAATCTAATGCAATTACCTTCAGTGCAATTGGTACCGTGCCAGTCGGCGAGTGGTTCGGTGTATACGGCCGTTTTGGTTATGCACGTTACGACACCAATAATACTGGCTACATTGAAGGTGTTAAAATTAAAGATGAATCGGGTAACACTCCATTTTGGGGTGCCGGTGTAAAATTTAATCTTAATGAGCAGTTCGCAATACGTGTTGAATATCAGGATTATAGAGATCTTTCAGATGTTCCTGGCCGCAAAGATGATGTGCAAGGATTATTTGCGGGTGCTGTGTACCGCTTCTAATTTGAGAGCTCTCTAGACTAAAGAAAAAAGCTAGGCTAGAGAAAAAAGGCTGAACAGAATCTGTTCGGCCTTTTTTCTTTACACTCAAAGCTAAGTTAATTAGACTGCCAAGCTACCTTGTCGGGGTGCCCAAAACAGATTTTTGGGCTGAGATATACCCGTCGACCTGATCCGGTTAGTACCGGCGTAGGGAACGAGAGCTTTTCACTTCGCAAACCTAGTCTTACCGGCTTGGTTCGCACCTCTCAATTCCGCGCCATGTTTTATTTGCGGAAGCACAATGTCACACAATACTGAAGTATCTGTAGCGTCAACTCCCGTTGCACTTTCTATAACTCCCATTGCACTTACTATTGCAGGCAGTGATAGCGGGGGCGGTGCAGGCATTCAGGCAGATTTAAAAACCTTTGCCGCGCTCGGTGTTTATGGTTGCAGTGCTATTACATCGCTGACCGCACAAAATACTTTAGGTGTGCAAGGCGTTTTGCCGATTCCTTCGGAATTTGTAAGGACGCAAATTCAATCGGTGCTGAGTGATATTCATGTCGGCGCAATAAAAACGGGAATGTTAGCGACTGCAGATATTATTGATGCGGTAGCAAACCTGTTAAATGATTATCCAGAAATTCCTTTGGTGCTTGACCCGGTGATGGTGGCAACTAGCGGTGACCGTTTGTTAGCGCAAGATGCCATTGCAGTGATGATCAAAAACCTGATGCCGCGTGCAATTATTATCACGCCCAATTTATTGGAAGCTGCAGCTTTGTTGAATGTGCCAATGGCACAAACACAAATGGAAATTCAGCGACAAGCTGAACAACTTTTAGCGTTAGGTGCTCAAGCCGTTTTAATGAAGGGCGGTCATGCATTGGGTGCAGAGGCTAATGATTTTTTACTCACGCATAACGAACATTTTATATTTAGTGCGCCACGCATAGCCACAAAAAATACTCACGGTACTGGCTGCACTTTGGCAGCGGCAATTGCTGCAGGCTTAGCTAAGAAGTTAAGTTTGCATGATGCTATCGCCCAAGCAAAAAATTATTTACACCATGCATTGTTAGCATCGCAACAATTACATATCGGACGGGGTTCTGGCCCAGTGCATCATTTTCATCAGTTTTATTAATCGATTTTATTCATTTTTTATTAAGGGGAAATCCCATGAACAGCAGCGTAGAAAAAATTCTGAGTCAAACAGCAGAAGTTGACAAAGCCTCAGTGCAGCCCTTTACCGGGTCACAAAAAATTTATGTAGCAGGATCGCGCCCGGATATTCGCGTACCCATGCGTGAAGTTATTCTTGCAGATACACATACAGATTTAGGTGGCGAGAAAAATCCACCGGTACGGGTATACGACACCTCAGGCCCCTACACAGATCCTACGGTAACGATTGATTTGCGTACGGGTTTGCAATCTGTTCGCAGCTTATGGATTGAAGAGCGCCATGACACCGAAATTTTAGCCGACAGCGATTCAGTGTTTACCAGCGAACGTTTAAATGATCCAAAACTTGCACATTTGCGTTTTAATTTAACACGGCAAGCGCGCCGGGCAAAAACGGGTATGAATGTATCGCAAATGCACTATGCTAAACGCGGCATCATCACTCCTGAGATGGAATACATCGCGATTCGCGAAAATATGGCATTAGCACAAGCGCGTGAGCTTGGCTTAGACTCTCAATATAAAGCATTGGGGCAGCAACACGCAGGTATGAGTTTCGGTGCGAGTATTCCCGATGAAATTACCCCTGAGTTTGTTCGTGATGAAGTCGCTCGTGGCCGCGCCATTATTCCTGCCAATATAAATCACCCTGAATTAGAGCCAATGATTATTGGTCGTAATTTCCTGGTAAAAATTAACGGTAACATCGGTAATTCTGCGTTGGGCTCATCCATTGAAGAAGAAGTGGAAAAGTTAACCTGGGGTGCGCGTTGGGGCGCAGATACCGTGATGGATTTATCCACTGGTAAAAATATTCACGAAACTCGTGAATGGATTATTCGTAACTCACATGTACCCATTGGCACTGTACCCATTTATCAAGCACTCGAAAAAGTAGATGGCATTGCTGAAAATTTAACTTGGGAAATTTTTCGCGATACATTGATTGAGCAGGCCGAACAAGGCGTAGATTATTTTACTATTCACGCTGGTGTGTTATTGCGTTATGTACCGCTTACCGCTAAGCGTGTAACGGGTATTGTATCGCGTGGTGGTTCCATCATGGCTAAGTGGTGCTTATCGCATCACAAAGAAAATTTTCTGTATACGCATTTTGATGATATTTGCGAAATCATGAAAGCTTATGACGTTTCATTTTCGCTCGGCGATGGTTTGCGCCCTGGTTCAATTGCTGACGCAAATGATGCTGCGCAATTTGGAGAACTGGAAACGCTTGGCGAGCTGACAAAAATTGCCTGGAAGCACGATGTACAGGTGATGATCGAAGGCCCGGGTCATGTACCCATGCATTTAATTAAAGAAAATATGGAGAAGCAATTAGAAGTTTGCGACGAAGCGCCTTTTTATACCCTCGGCCCTTTAACAACAGATATTGCACCCGGTTACGATCACATCACTTCCGGCATTGGTGCGGCCATGATTGGTTGGTATGGTTGTGCAATGCTGTGCTACGTAACACCGAAAGAGCATTTGGGTTTACCGAATAAAGATGATGTAAAAGTTGGCATCATTACTTACAAAATTGCCGCACACGCAGCGGATTTAGCGAAAGGTCATCCGGGGGCGCAGTTACGTGATAATGCTTTGTCAAAAGCGCGTTTTGAATTTCGTTGGGAAGATCAATTTAATTTAGGTTTAGATCCGGATACCGCGCGTTCCTACCACGATGAAACCTTGCCAAAAGAATCCGCAAAGGTAGCGCACTTTTGTTCTATGTGTGGGCCAAAATTTTGTTCGATGAAAATCACACAAGATGTACGTGATTATGTTGCTAAACAAAGTGCAGATATTTCAGCCATAGACAAACATCAAGTCATAAAAATGATTGATGTTGAAGCTGAAATGAAACAAAAATCCAAAGAGTTTTTGGCTCAGGGTGCAGAAATCTATCACAAAGTATAAATAGCACAAAGTATAAGTAGCACAAGGTATAAATATTACATATGATAAAAAATCCACAATTTAATCGCAATGATGTCGACATTATTAATCGTGAAACATTATACAAACGTTTTTTTTGTGTTGAAAAAATAACGCTACGTCATAAATTATTTGCCGGCGGCTGGGGCCCTGAAATCAGGCGTGAGTTGTTTGTTCGC
>JANYIO010000159.1 GCA_025362015.1 Gammaproteobacteria bacterium
TGCTATGTGAAGTGTCGACTGTACGCAACTGAATTAAATTGGATTTCACTGCGCCATCATTTACCGGGTAGTTGTCCCAAAGAAAATGTTTTCTGCCAAGTAATTCACTAACCTTTGTTAAGTGCGAACTGGTGTAATGTGGAGAGCACACTTTTTCTCCGGTCCAAAAAATATCAATTTTTTTATCCAGATATTGATTTAAATCTTGCCAATAGTTCATGGGCATTTTGCCAAACACTTTTTCAAGTACGGGGTCGAAGCTGTAATAGGTGGGGCAAAAAATAATGTGTTTAGCGCTGCTAATATCGGCAACTTGATGCATCAATTCAATTTGAATCCTGGCAATATCGGGTAAATCACCGCGCATATCGTCAAAGAGCAAGCACAAAATTTCTGGTTCCAGGGTATTAATTTGTTTTACGCGTTCGATAAGCGCAGTACGATTATCGCGCGAATTGTCTAGATATATTTCATGTGGGCTTAAGCCAATACCAAAATCAATTTTCGCTTCATGGTAAATGTTACGCAGTTGAATTAATTCTTGTTTGAGTTCTATGGGCCAATCTTGCTGCCAGTGTTTTCGCAAAAAAGAGTCGCTTTTTGGTGCGTAGATGTAAAAATTGAACGCATTTAGGGCAAGAAATTCTGCATAGCGGCTGCGGTCATGCCACGACCAGCTACGGCCGAAAAATCCTTCAATTATTCCCAGCGGCGGTGCATTTGTTTTGCTCAAGATAAGCTTTCTCATGGTGGTGGTTCTAGTACTAGTGTAAATCTTAAAATTTGTTAAATATAGGCATCGTTTGTGGCTGCAAGAGCAGTGGCTTTAATTGACACTCATAGGGCATCTGCCTATCATAGCGGCCTTTTTGTGCTGTCAATATTGTTGCTGAAATCTGATGTTCTTTCGGATGTTCTGTTTCTGATGTGCTAGGGCTGTTGCTGTTTAATAGTGAATAGGTTATCTGGGCCAGAGGCAAAAATTATAGAAAGCCGCCATAACTGTTTGTTTCGTTTTCGCTCTGGAGTAGTAAATGGCTAATGCTCAATCCTTTACTTGTCCTACTGATTTGCCGTCGTGGAAAGCCTTGGCGGCTCACGCCCAGCAACTCAAAACACGTCATATCAAAGATTTATTTGTTGCCGATGATGCTCGCTTTACCAAATTTTCGCTTGAGCTCCCTGGCCTTCTTCTTGATTACTCCAAAAACCTGCTGACTGATGAAACCAAATCGGCTTTGTTGGCTTTGGCTAAAGAGTCTGATGTTGAAGGTTGGCGCGCGAAAATGTTTGCTGGCGAGCACATCAATGCGACTGAAGATCGCGCAGTCATGCATGTCGCACTTCGCGATAAATCTGCCAACCCGATTATGATTGATGGCCTTGATGTTCGCCCGGCGATTAACGCTGAGCTGGAGCGCATGCGCAAACTCACTCACAAAGTTCGTTCCGGTGAATGGCTGGGTTATACCGGTAAGACAATTACTGACGTTGTTAGCATCGGTATTGGCGGTTCAAACCTTGGCCCCTTAATGGTGACTGAAGGGCTCAATGCCTATAGTGACAAGCGCTTGAAAATGCATTACGTATCCAACGTGGATGGTGTACAAATCGCTGAAGTGCTTGCGGAGCTGAACCCTGAAACCGTGTTGTTTGTCATTTCGTCCAAAACCTTCACCACCCAGGAGACGATGACCAATGCTAAAACGGCTGAACAGTGGTTTATGGTTGTTGCGAAAAGCCATGCCGCCATCGCTAAACACTTTGTTGCGGTATCGACTAATCGTAAGCTAGTGACGGCATTTGGTATTGCGGAAGAAAATATTTTTGATATGTGGGATTGGGTTGGTGGCCGCTTTTCGTTATGGTCCGCGATTGGTCTACCCATTGCATTGTCATTGGGATATGAGGTTTTTGATGAGTTGCTGCAAGGCGCTTATGAGATGGATCAGCACTTTTTGAATGCTCCGCTGGATAAAAATGCGCCTGTGATGATGGCCTTGGTCGGCATCTGGAATAGTAATTTTCTGGGTTATCCTGCCCAAGCCCTGTTGCCTTATGACCAATGTTTAAACCGTTTTCCTGCGTATATGCAGCAGGCGGAAATGGAGAGCAATGGTAAATCTGTTAACTGGGCTGGCGAAAAATTGAGTTACCGCAGCGCTCCCTTAATTTGGGGTGAGGTAGGTATTAATGGCCAGCATGCGTTCTACCAAATGTTGCATCAAGGCACCGATATCATACCCGCAGACTTTATTGGCTCGGTTGAGAGCAATATTAATGTTCCCAGCCATCACGATATCTTGATGGCTAACTTCTTCGCACAATCGCAGGCCTTGATGCAGGGTATTGATGCTGATCAAGTGCGCCGCGAGCTAACGACCAAAGGCATGCCTGCTGCGCGAATTGAAGAAATTGTTGAGCACAAAGTTCATCGGGGTAATCGCCCTACCAATACCTTGTTATTGCCGAGAGTGGATGCCAAAACCCTAGGTTCATTAATTGCACTCTATGAGCATAAAATCTTTGTTCAGGGTATTATTTGGCGTATCCATTCGTTTGATCAATGGGGTGTTGAATTAGGTAAAGTGTTGGCAGCGGGAATTCAGCCAGAGCTGGCACCGGAAAATGCTGTTAATCCTAAACACGATGCCTCAACCCGTCATTTGATTGAGTTTTACAAAAAAGCCAAGCAGCTATAAAAGCAGCTCGTATAGAAAGCATCTGTAATAGACCGAGCTTGTAAATAGACCGAGCCTGTAAAAAGGCAGCAACTGTAACTATGGTATTTCCATGACTGATTCAAGACTTATCGACATTACCGACCGCATTATCGCCAGAAGCCGTGCCAGTCGTGCAGCTTACCTTGCTAAAGTAGAAAAAATGCGCAGTAATGGCCCAGCTCGCAAGCGTCTTTCCTGTGGCAACTTGGCGCATGGCTTTGCGGCTTGCGGCACGTCCGATAAAGAAGCTTTGGCTGAAGGCGATGCGCCAAATCTTGGTGTGGTATCTGCTTACAACGAAATGCTTTCTGCGCATGTTCCTTATGGCACTTATCTTGACCCTATCAAGCAAGCGGCACACGCCGTTGGTATGACGGCTCAATTTGCCGGTGGTGTGCCAGCAATGTGTGATGGCGTGACTCAGGGTCGCGATGGCATGGATTTATCGCTGTTTAGCCGTGATGTTATTGCTATGTCTACTGCGATTGCTCTTTCGCATGACATGTTTGATGGTGTTATTTGCTTGGGTATTTGCGACAAAATTGTACCGGGATTAATAATGGGTGCATTGTCGTTTGGCCAATTGCCAACGATTTTTATTCCTGCCGGCCCGATGACTCCTGGCTTACCTAATGCTGAAAAAGTGCGGATTCGCCAACTCTATGCCGAAGACAAAGTAGGCCGTAAAGAGCTGTTAGCTGCTGAAAGTGCGTCTTATCACAGTGCTGGTACTTGTACTTTTTACGGTACTGCCAATAGCAATCAAATGTTGATGGAAATCATGGGTGTACATCTGCCCGGTAGCTCGTTCGTAAACCCGGATACACCGTTGCGTGCAGCGCTTACTGATGCAGCGGTGCATCAGCTTGCAAAAATTACCAGCGCGGGTAATTACACGCCTTTGGCGGAAATCGTCAATGAAAAAGTTATCGTTAACGGTATAGTTGGTCTTTTGGCAACGGGCGGCTCTACCAACCACGCTATCCATATTATGGCTATAGCTCGCGCTGCCGGTGTACTCGTAAACTGGCAAGATTTGAATGATTTGTCGGATATTATCCCGCTTATGTGCCGCATTTACCCCAATGGTTTGGCTGATATCAACCGCTTTCAAGCAGTGGGTGGTATGGGTTATTTGATGCGTGAATTACGTGCTGTCGGGCTCTTGCACGACGATGTGAAAACAGTAATGGGTGAGGGTGGCTTAGCACCTTATTGCAAAGAGCCCTTCCTTGTGGATGGCAAGTTGATATGGCGTGATGCCCCAAGTGAAAGCCTCGATGATTCGGTATTACGCCCCGCCACCAAACCTTTCAGCGCTGAAGGTGGCATGAAGTTACTAAAAGGTAATTTAGGGCGTTCAGTCATTAAAGTATCTGCGGTGAAACCTGAATATCGCAAAGTAACTGCGCCAGCCGTGGTATTTCATACTCAGGATGATATGCAAGCTGCTTTCAAACGTGGTGAATTGAACAAAGATTTTATCGCAGTGGTACGTTTTCAAGGGCCTAAAGCCTGTGGCATGCCAGAACTTCACAAGCTGACTCCGTCTCTGGGTGTCCTGCAAGATAAAGGTTTTAAAGTAGCGTTGGTTACCGATGGTAGAATGTCTGGTGCTTCGGGTAAAGTTCCGGCGGCAATTCATTTAACTCCGGAAGCCTTGGATAATGGTCCTATTGGCCTCATTCAAGATGGCGATATGATTGAATTGAATGCTGAAACCGGTACTTTGGAATTGCTAGTCAGTGCAGCAGAATTGAAAACCCGGAAACATGCGCAAGCGGATTTGACGGCTAGCCATGAAGGCATGGGTCGTGAATTGTTTGCTCCTCTGCGGGCAACTGTTGGCTTGGCTGAAGAAGGCGCTACTGTTTTTACCTGGTAAATGTTTGCTAAATTATTTAAAACTTCTTTGTGCACTTACTCATCGTAGTGCTCAGGAAGGTCATAGCGATTGTGTAACTCGTATGACGCCTGGCGAAATGCGGGAAGTTTGCTAAAAAATATTTTTTTCTAAAAAAGTATCTGTTTTTTTAAAAGTATCTACAGGATTAACTTCATGCTCGAAGCATTTGATTTTGTTCTTTTTGGTGGCGCTGGTGATCTGGCGCTGCGTAAGTTAATCCCGGGCTTATTTCGCGCGCATCGTAATGGTGAGTTGCCTGAGGGCACGCGCATTGTTCCTACTCTGCGTAATGCTGAGATGGTGCTCGAATACAAAAATAAAGTGCGCGAAGCGGCGCAGAAGCATTTGAATGCCAATGAATTTAATGCGGATGCATGGGCAAGCTTTGCGGAAATTCTGTTTCCCATATTTGTTGATATTGCAAAAAAAGATGAAAAATGGGATCAGATGGCGCAGTTGTTAAACAGCGGTAACAACCGCCAGCGCGTGTTCTATCTTTCTACCCCACCTTCAGTGTTCAGCGTTTGTTGCCAACATTTGCACGAGTGCAATTTGATCACCAAAACTTCGCGTGTCGTCGTGGAAAAACCACTCGGCTACGATGCAAAAACGGCAGAAGAAATTAACAGCCAAATTGCTAAATACTTTGCCGAAAGCGCGATTTTTCGTATTGATCATTATCTCGGTAAAGAAAGTGTGCAAAATCTTTTGGCCTTGCGTTTTGCCAACGGTATTTTTGAACATCTTTGGGATGCGCGCACGATTGATAACGTGCAAATCACCATCTCTGAAACAGTCGGTTTGGAGGGGCGTGCGAGTTTCTACGATGGTGCCGGTGCTCTGCGTGACATGGTGCAAAATCACATATTGCAGCTTCTATGTTTAGTGGCGATGGAATCGCCCACCAAGATGACTGCCGACCGCATTCGTGCTGAAAAATTGAAAGTGTTGGAAAGTTTGCGCCCATTGACTGGCAATACCGTAAGGTTTAACGCAGTGCGTGGCCAATATGTTGCGGGTGATCTTAATGGCACCACCGTGCCGGGTTATCTTGATGAGTTAGGTGCGCCCAGTAATACGGAAACCTTTACGGCTATTCGCGTGCACATCGACAACTCGCGCTGGGCAAATGTGCCATTTTATCTGCGCACTGGCAAACGCATGAAGCAACGTTTTGCTGAAATCGTCATCGAGTATAAAGATGTAGCGCACCGTGTTTTTCCTGAATCAGCGGGTACCACAACACCTAATCGGTTAGTGATTCGTCTGCAGCCGGAAGAATGCATCAAAATTATCATGACCTCCAAAAACTTGGGCAAACATGAAATGTCCTTGTCGCCAGTCGTGTTGAATCTCAATTTGGCTGATGCCTACAAAGATTACTTCAGTGACGCTTACAAACGTTTGATGCTTGATGCTGCGGCAAATGATCCTAGCTTGTTTATTCATCGCGCCGAGGTGGATGCAGCTTGGGCCTGGATCGACCCGATTATTGAAGCCTGGCAACGCCCTGAAAACAAACCGCATGGTTACATGGCCGGTAGTTGGGGGCCGATTGCCTCTGCACAATTACTCGCCAGTGATGGCCGCAGCTGGTTCAATATTGATGAATTGGCAGCTGGAGAAAGTCATTAATGGTAACTGAGCATTTGTTTGAAAATCGTCAAGAAATGATAGCTGCCTTACAATTGGTGTGTGTTACGGCCTTGAATGAAGCTATTGATGAGCGTGGTGAAGCCACTTTTATGGTATCTGGTGGTAGTACACCTGAACCACTGTACCAAAGTTTAAGTAAAGTTGAGTTGGATTGGGAATCCGTCTATGTTGCTTTGGTGGATGAGCGTTGGGTGGATGCCGATCACGACAAAAGCAATGAAGCCTTTATCCTAAAACACCTTATTCAAAACAAAGCGGCTGTTGCCAATTTAGTCGGCATGAAAAATACTGCGGAAACTGCTCAAGAGGGCTTGGCTGATTGTGAAGCCGCCTATCAGCAATTAGCTCAACCCTTTGCGGTCACTATTTTGGGTATGGGTTCTGATGGCCATACTGCGTCATTCTTCCCTCATGCTATAGGCCTTGAATCTGCCCTTAATCCAGCTTCAGCGGAACTGTGTGCAGCTATAACCGCTAAGCAAAGTGACGTAACCGGTGTAATCACTAACAGAATGACCTTATCAATGACGGGTTTATTGCACTCCAGGAGTTTGCTGTTATTGATTTCGGGTGATGAAAAATTAGCTGTGCTACGCCAGGCGCAAGCGGGTACTGACGTGAACGAAATGCCTATCCGTGCGGTCCTACAACAGCAACAAGTGCCTGTTAGTATTTATTGGGCGCCCTAAGAATTTTTTTGAAAAACGAATTTAACTTTAAAAACGAATTTAATTTTGTAATAACGAGGAAAGTACAGTGGCTTTAACAATTAACGAAATTCTTAAAATTGCACCGGTAGTACCAGTTATGGTCGTCGAGCGCATTGAAGATGCAGTGCCTTTGGCCAGAGCGCTCTACAACGGCGGTTTGAAAGTATTGGAAATTACATTGCGCACCCCTTGTGCACTTGATGCGATTACCGCGATGATTGAAGCGCTACCTGCAGATGCAGTTATTGGTGCGGGTACTATCATTACTCCTCAAGATTTAGAAAAAGCAATAAAAGCGGGTTCAGCTTTTCTCGTTAGCCCCGGCACTACGCCTGCGTTAATTGAAGCGGCTAAAGCCAGTGCAATTCCTTTGCTTCCCGGTGTGGCTACGCCAACCGAAGCAATGAACTTGTTCGTGCAAGGCTTTGCTCACCTGAAACTTTTTCCTGCAGAAGCTGTTGGAGGTGTGTCTTTGCTTAAATCTATTGGTGGTCCTTTACCGCAAATCACTTTTTGCCCCACAGGCGGGATTGATTTAGCAAGAGCGCCGAGCTACCTGGCATTGCCCAACGTAGCATGTGTAGGTGGTACCTGGATGGCACCTAAAGAATTAATGAAAGCTGGCCGTTGGGATGAAATCGAGCGTCTTGCTCGAGAAGCTGCCAGTTTACCGCGCGTTAAATAAACTAATAATTAGAACTTAAAATTTTGCAATGAGGCTGCCCATTATTGGGTGAACACAACAACTTAGGGGAACGTAATGACAATCAGAGTAGCAATTAACGGGTACGGACGTATCGGACGCAACGTACTGCGTGCACTTTATGAATCAGGCAAGCGCGAAAAAATTCAAATCGTTGGGATCAATGACTTGGGCGATGCACACTTGAATGCACATTTGACTAAATACGATTCTGTTCATGGCGTATTTAGCGGCACTGTGAAATTCGAAGGCGAAACTATGTTCGTTAACGGCGACGCAATTCGCATCACTTCTGAACGTGATCCGGCTAAATTACCTTGGGGCGATTTAAAAGTAGATGTTGTTTATGAATGTACCGGTATATTCACCAGCAAAGAAAAAGCGGGTTTGCATTTGGCTGCGGGCGCTAAGAAAGTTATTATTTCTGCACCAGGTACTGATGTTGATGCAACGGTTGTATTCGGTGTCAACAATAATGTTTTGAAAGCTTCAGATACTATTATTTCCAACGCATCTTGCACTACTAACTGTCTCGCACCTATCGCTAAAGTGCTGAACGATAATTTCGGTATTGTGCAAGGTTCTATGACCACCATTCACTCTTATACCAATGATCAAGTTTTGTCTGACGTTTATCACAAAGATATTTATCGTGCTCGTTCAGCAACTCAATCAATGATTCCGACAACTACCGGTGCTGCAAAAGCGGTCGGTTTAGTCTTGCCGGAATTGAAAGGCAAGTTGGATGGTATTTCAGTTCGCGTGCCAACTATCAACGTATCTTTAGTCGACCTCAACGTGTTAGTTGAGAAAGACGTAAGTATTGAAGCAATTAATGCCGCAATGAAAAAAGCCTCTGAAACTGAAATGCCGGGTGTGTTGGCTTATGTTGATGAACCTTTGGTATCCATCGACTTTAATCACAATCCACATTCCTCTAATTATGATTCTTTGCAGACCAAAGTGTACGGTAAGTGGGTAAAAGTATTGGCGTGGTATGACAACGAGTGGGGTTTCTCAAACCGCATGTTAGATAACACCCTTGCACTTATGTCCGCTAAATAAGAGAAAACATTATCATGTTAAGACGCACAAAAATCGTCAGTACTCTTGGCCCTGCCTCTGAATCTCCTGAAGTATTGGAGCAATTAATACTGGCCGGCGTTAACGTAGTACGCCTTAACTTCTCGCACGGTTCGCCTGAAGACCATGCCCGTCGTGCAGCGATGGTGCGTGAACTTGCTGCTAAACATAATCTACATGTAGCAGTACTGGGTGATTTACAGGGGCCTAAAATTCGCGTGGCACGTTTTGCCCAGGGCAAAATTCACCTCAATGTGGGTGATAAGTTTGTTTTGGATGCTGCGTTGGAACGCGATGCCGGTACACAAGAGCAAGTGGGTATTGATTACAAAGAGTTGCCCAATGACTGTGTTCCAGGCGACATGTTGTTACTGGATGATGGCCGTGTAGTTCTTAAGGTTGATCGCATTGAAGGTACACGCATTTACACTACCACTACTATTGGCGGCCCCTTATCAAATAATAAGGGTATCAATCGTCAAGGTGGTGGATTAACTGCGCCAGCGTTAACCGAAAAAGATTTAGCTGACATCATTACAGCAGCAGCTATTGATGTTGATTACCTCGCAGTTTCTTTCCCTCGTTGTGCTGAGGACATGAACCAGGCGCGTAAATTAATGGAGGCTGCGGGCGGTAAAGCTGCACTCGTAGCCAAAATAGAACGTGCGGAAGCCGTTGCCAATAACGAAACTCTGGATGACATTATCCGTGCTAGTGATGCGGTCATGGTTGCTCGTGGTGACTTGGGTGTGGAAATCGGCGATGCGGCATTGATTGGTGTACAAAAACGCATTATTGAACGTGCTCGCGCACTCAATAAAGTGGTAATCACTGCGACGCAAATGATGGAATCAATGATCAATAGCCCAATGCCTACTCGTGCAGAAGTTTTCGATGTGGCTAATGCTGTGCTCGATGGTACTGACGCAGTAATGCTTTCTGCTGAAACAGCAGCTGGTAGTTTTCCTGTGCAAACGGTTGAAGCCATGGTGCGTATCATCCTTGGTGCAGAACAGCATCCTACCGCCAGTTTTGACAAGTATCGAATGGATGAAGCATTCACCACTATCGATGAGTCGATTGCACTTGCCTCTATGTTCACGGCCAATCACTTGGATGGTGTGAAAGCCATTATTGCCTTGACCGAATCTGGTAGTACTCCGCGCTTAATGTCGCGGGTGGGTTCACAATTGCCGATTTTTGCCTTCTCTCGCCATGTTAGTACCCAGCGTAAAGTAGCGCTCTATCGCGGTGTGTTTCCGATTGCCTTTGATACAGCGACTGTGCCTTCAACTCAGGATTTCTTTCGCGCAATCGAAACCTTGAAGCAAGCAAACTTGCTGGTGGATGGTGATTTGGTTATTTTATCCAGCGGCGATAGCAATTTGTTAGGCGGTACTAATAGTATGAAAATTTTAGTGGTAGGCGATAAAGTTGTTTAATCGCAAGCGAGGGTTAAATTCCCGGTGGCTTGCCACGGAATAGAGTTTTGGAACAAAAATATACCTCGCTGCTTGTGGCGAGGTGTTTAATTTGGCCAATGTAACAAACAAAAAAACGGCAGCTAGTCTGCCGTTTTTTTGTTTGTATACTTGAATTTTACGGTACAGATGCACATTAGTGTTTTTATCATCAAGCTTTACGAGAGGTTAAATGTGCGTAACATCGTAGTATTTTGGGTATCATTTTATCTTTTGTGTCTGTCAGTGCCTGCGAGTATTGCGCTGGAAATTAATGGCAAATGGCAGCAAGGTGCTGTCATTGTAGGGCGGTTATCTATTGCTGAACAGGCTGCGGGTGAGCAGGTAGAGTTTCAAGGGAAAAAACTTCACATTGCTCCCAATGGGCAATTTGTTATTGGTTTGGGGCGTGATGCAACTGCTGCTGCGGTATTAGTCATCACCAACAAGGGCAAGCGCGAGCAGCGTAGTTTTGTTGTTAAGGCACGTGAATACAGCGTTCAGCGTGTTGATGGTGTGCCACAGGAAACTGTAGAGCCATCACCCGAGCAAGTTGAGCGCAGTAAGCGCGAAGCAGAGTTAGTAGGCGAGGCGCGCATAGGTGATTTACCTTTAATGTTTTTCGCGCAAAAATTTCAATGGCCGCTGCTAGGCCCTATTTCAGGTGTTTATGGCAGCCAGCGCATCTATAACGGTGTACCTAAAACTCCACATTATGGTGTGGATATCGCCAAGCCTTCGGGTACTTTGGTGCATGCTCCTGCAGGTGGAGTGGTTACACTCGCGTATCCTGATATGTTTTTTTCCGGCGGTACTCTTATTATCGATCATGGTCATGGTTTGTCTTCGACCTTTATTCACTTAAGTAAAATTCTAGTGAAAAAGGGCGATGCCATAATGCAAGGGCAAGAAATAGCCTTGGTAGGGCAAACGGGCAGGGCATCCGGGCCCCATTTGCACTGGGCAATGAATTGGTTCCAAACACGCGTGGACCCGCAATTGCTAGTGGGGCCTATGCCTGAATAACAATAATCCTAGTGTGAATTTTATGGCTGTGTTTCGCCAATAGCTTGTATAAAATCCATGCAAAATCAGCGAGATAAGTTTTGTGGCTAGCGCTTAACTAGAGACACGATAGTAGTCTGCGGTGTAATATGCCGCCCCCTGTTTAGCTATTTTCAGAGCTGATGCGATGATTGATAAAAAATTACTCAGTATTTTGGTATGCCCTGTCAGCAAGGCGGCCTTGGAATACTTGCCCGAGCAACAAGAGCTAATTTGCTGGGCGAGCGGTTTGGCATATCCCATCCGCGATGGTATTCCCGTTATGCTTGAAAATGAGGCGCGCACCCTTACCCTTAGCGAAAAAGAAAAGCACCAGGCAAAATAACTTGTCAAAATAGTTAGATTATTAATGTGTAGTGGGTCATCTATGAAAAGCGCAGAAATTCGCGATGCTTACCTTAAATATTTTGAGCGTAACGGCCATACTATAGTGCCGAGCAGTTCTCTGATTCCGGGTAATGACCCGACTTTGCTGTTTACCAATGCCGGCATGGTGCAGTTTAAGGATGTATTTTTAGGTGGTGACAAGCGTAGCTATAGCCGCGCTACCAGCTCACAGCGCTGTGTTCGCGCTGGCGGTAAGCATAATGATCTTGAAAATGTCGGCTATACCGCTCGCCACCACACCTTTTTTGAAATGCTTGGCAATTTCAGTTTTGGCGATTATTTCAAACGCGATGCCATTCTTTATGCATGGGAATTTTTAACCTCAAAAAACTGGTTACATATTCCTGCTGAAAAGCTTTGGGTGACTGTCTACGCATCTGACGATGAAGCTTACGATATTTGGCGTATCGAAGTTGGTGTGCCTGCTGAGCGTATTATCCGTATTGGTGATAATAAGGGCGCACCCTATGCGTCAGATAATTTCTGGGCGATGGGAGATACCGGTCCCTGTGGCCCATGTACTGAAATTTTTTATGATCACGGTGCCGACATTTGGGGCGGCCCACCGGGTTCACCGGAAGAGGATGGCGATCGCTATATCGAAATCTGGAATAACGTGTTCATGCAGTTTAACCGCACACCTGATGGTGTGTTACATCCGCTTCCTGCGCCATCTGTTGATACAGGTATGGGGCTTGAGCGTATTTCTGCAGTGATGCAGCATGTCCATTCCAATTACGAGATTGATCTCTTCCAATACCTGCTGAAGGCTGCTGCTGTTGTAACTGGCAGCAATGATATGGAAAACAAATCGCTGCGTGTGATTGCGGACCATATACGTTCATGTTCATTTCTAGTGAGCGATGGTGTAATGCCATCCAATGAGGGGCGGGGTTATGTTTTGCGTCGCATCATTCGTCGTGCAGTACGTCATGGTCACCAGCTTGGCCAAAAACAACCGTTCTTTCATAAACTGGTAAAAGCTCTAGCGGAAGTTATGGGTGATGCTTACCCCGAGCTTATCAGCAAACAAGCACAAATCGAACGTGTTTTATTGCTTGAAGAAGAGCAATTTGAAAAGACGCTTGATAAAGGCATCGGCGTACTTGAAGACGCGTTGAGCAAATTAACAAGTAAGGTCATTCCTGGGCAAGTTGCCTTTACCCTCTATGATACTTATGGCTTTCCACTCGATTTAACCAATGATATCGCGCGTGAAAAAGGCCTTACTATTGATGTTGAGGGTTATGAGTCCTGCATGACAGAACAGCGCACGCGCGCACGCGCGGCAGGTTCTTTTAAAGTGGATTATACTGCCGCAGGTTTGGATTTACCGGCTACAGAATTTCTGGGTTATAGTTCTTTAACCGAGTCTGGCAAGGTCGTCGCCTTATTGAAAAATGGCGTAAAAGCAGAGCGTTTAGTGGAAGGGGATGATGGCGTCGTAGTGCTGGATCGCACCCCTTTCTATGCTGAATCTGGCGGCCAGGCGGGTGATTGCGGCTATCTAGGTTTAGGTGCTAATCGTATAGAAGTGCGTGATTGCCATAAGCAAGGCTTGAGTCATTTACATCTCGTTCATGTTTTGCAGGGCGCAGTTAATGTTGGTGATTTGTTCACCGCTACTGTTGACGCTAATGTTCGCCAAGCTACCGCATTACATCATTCGGCAACGCACCTATTGCATGCTGCTTTACGTAAAGTTTTGGGTGAGCACGTTACACAAAAAGGCTCGTTGGTGGATTCAGAACGTTTGCGTTTTGACTTCTCGCATTTCGAAGCGATTTCTGCAGAGCAGTTAAAAACAATTGAAACGTTGGTTAATGATCAAATTCGCTTTAACAGTGCCGTAGTTACCGATCATTGCAATATGGAACAAGCCAAGGCGAAAGGTGCTATGGCACTCTTTGGTGAAAAGTACGGCGATGATGTACGCGTACTCACCATGGGCGATGGTTTTTCGGTTGAATTGTGTGGTGGTACTCACGTTAAGCGTACAGGCGATATAGGATTGCTGCGCATCACCTCCGAATCTGGAGTTGCCGCTGGCGTACGTAGAATTGAAGCAGTCACAGGTGCTGCGGCCTTGGCCTTATTTGATAAAGTTGAAGCTTTAGTCGATAGCAGTGCGCGTGTTGTAAAAGCAAATCGTGACAATTTGGCTGATAAACTAGAACAGTTGGTTGTACAAAATCGTAAACTTGAAAAAGATTTGGCAGCGCTCAAAACCAAACTGGCAACCGCAGGTGGTGGAGATTTATTAAGTCATGCGCAAAGTGTTGGTGCGGTTAAAGTATTGGCCTTAAATATAGAAGGTGCTGATGCTGCATCGTTGCGCGATAGCGTTGATCTATTTAAAAATAAATTAGGTTCATCTGTAGTGTTGTTGGCTGCTGTTGAAGATGGCAAGGTTGCGTTAGTAGCAGGCGTGACTCAGGATATTACGGGGAAAGTAAAAGCTGGCGACTTAATGCGCTTTGTTGCTGAGCAATTGGGCGGGAAGGGTGGTGGTCGTCCTGATATGGCGCAAGGTGGTGGTACAGACGTTGCGGCTTTAGACGCCGCGCTTACATCGGTTTTGCCTTGGGTGAAATCGCAGTTAATTATTTAAAATTTTATTTTTAAATAATTAAAAATAATGATTTATGTTTTGCCGCCATTTTGGTTAACTTTTATTGAAAACTGGTGTTTAATTGCCCGCCATTAGCGGAGCCAATATTTGGTTCACATAGCTTGTCTAAAATGTTAAATTTTTTTAAAAGTTAAATTGATTTTGGCGTAATCTATAAAGGCCTTTTTAAAAGCCATATTTTTAAAGGATCGTTTGGTAATGAGCTTATTAGTCCAAAAATACGGTGGTACCTCAGTCGGCTCTGTCGAGCGTATTGAATCCGTGGCCGATAAAGTTGCGTCTTTTCGCGCGCAAGGTCATGATTTAGTCATAGTGCTCTCGGCCATGAGTGGAGAAACCAATCGTTTGATTGGTTTGGCAACACAAATTCAAGCGACACCAGATCCTCGTGAGTTGGATGTATTGGTATCAACTGGTGAGCAAGTGACTATTGCTCTTTTATGCATGGCGCTGAAAAAACGCGGTATCGACGCTCGCTCTTATACTGGCGGTCAGGTTCGCATTTTAACTGACAGTGCCTTCAATAAAGCCCGGATTCAGGCGATTGACGAAGTGAATATGCGTGCCGATCTTCAAGCTGGGCGTGTCGTTGTTGTTGCAGGTTTTCAAGGTGTTGATGAAAACGGCAATATTACAACACTTGGTCGTGGTGGTTCGGACACTACTGGCGTAGCATTAGCAGCTGCGCTCAAAGCTGATGAGTGTCAAATTTATACAGATGTTGATGGCGTTTACACCACTGACCCTCGGGTTGTGGCTTGTGCGCGTCGCCTCGAAAAAATTACCTTTGAAGAAATGTTGGAGATGGCAAGCCTTGGTTCCAAGGTGTTGCAAATTCGCTCTGTTGAGTTTGCGGGCAAATACAATGTGCCCTTGCGTGTGCTCTCCAGCTTCAAAGATGGCCCAGGAACCCTGATTACCCTCGATGAGGAAGATTCGACTATGGAACAACCAATTGTTTCCGGTATTGCATTTAATCGCGATGAAGCTAAAGTAACTGTTGCTGGTGTGCCTGATGTGCCTGGTGTGGCTTCGAAAATACTCGCACCTATAGGTGCAGCAAATATTGAAATTGATGTGATTGTGCAGAACGTATCGGCAGATAATACAACTGACTTGACATTTACTGTACAAAAAAATGATATGAGCAAAGCTGTTGCTGTACTTGAAAGTGTTGCTAAAGAAATTGGTGCACGAGAAGTTCGCAGTGACGACAAAATTGCAAAAGTTTCCATCGTAGGTGTTGGTATGCGTTCACATGCGGGGGTTGCATCGCGTATGTTTACTGCCTTGGCTGCAGACGGTATTAATATCCAAATGATTACCACATCAGAAATTAAAATTTCAGTAATCATCGATGAACGTTACTTAGAGTTGGCTGTGCGCAGTTTGCATACCGCTTTTGGTTTGGATGCCGAACCAACAGAGAGCAGAGTGAGGGGCTAGGCTTATCAATCTGTTGGTTTAGTTAAGGTAGTAAAATTTCTGTAGTATTTCTTTACTAGAGAAAGATATTTTTGGGGTTTCTTCCTTTTCGCGAAAAGTAGTTCGAAGTGATATGGCTTTCGATCGCGATCGGGGTTAGTCGAGAGACGATGACAGGCATGGAGCCTTAATCGTACTCTTACAGGATGAGTGAAGGAGATTGAAATGTTAATTTTAACTCGCCGTATTGGTGAAACTTTGATGGTTGGTGACGAAGTCACTGTTACTGTACTGGGTGTAAAAGGTAACCAGGTACGTATCGGTGTTAATGCACCAAAAGATATCGCGGTTCATCGCGAAGAAATTTATCAGCGCATTCAACGCGAAAAACAAAATCAAGATCAAGACGAACAAGTTTAATTTTAAATTTTGTTATTTGCTGTCTGCTTTCGTTATACATTTCCGCTGTTGACCATTCTCGCGGTAGCCGGCTCGGCCTGCTACCGCGATGATTTATCATGTTAGTAATTCTGCTTGTGCTAATCAATTCTCAGCAAGATTTGCTGGTGTACTGTGCTGTTTTATACAGTTAGAGTTAATTAAAGTGGCTTTAAACCTTTGATTATTTTTGAAATATGATATTATGCCGCTCCTACTGAAGTGGCGATGTTATTTGTCTTTGCTCGGTATTTCCGGAGAGGTGGCCGAGTGGCCGAAGGCGCTCCCCTGCTAAGGGAGTATACCCTTTAAACGG
>JANYIO010000201.1 GCA_025362015.1 Gammaproteobacteria bacterium
AAACAATCATCACAGCAGCTCCACCTATTGTGTTGGAACTGCCACCCATAAATTCAATCACATAAAAATAAGACCAAACGATGGCCGCTAAAATTGCAGCCCTTGCCATTGTGACGCCAATTGCAGAGCGAACATCCATAAGATTATTTTGAATTGTTGCGTAAAAAAGCAAACTAATAAACACGATGTTGGCTACGGCGCCCACAAGTTTTAAATAGAAACTGTATTTCACCAAATATATACTAACTAAACCCATGATTAAAATTAGCATCACGGTCATTAACAACCATCTAATTCTTTGTTTTTCTCTATGTGTTGCCGACTTAAATTTAGCTGCCCCAAAAGATATAGTGGCTAACAAACACAACAAAAAACTTCCCGCAAAGAAATAAAAAATATTATCAATTTTGGGTAGATAACCGCCAATAGCCGGCACCAACACGGAAGGGAAAAATAATAAATTTGAAAAAGCTAAAATTGCACTGAAGATAAAATTAGGTATGACGACTGAATACAAAAATAATCTAGCTCCGCCTCCGATCAAGCGCCATACCAAAAATGCTATAGAGGGAGCAATAAAAAACATACCCCATCTTGTCAGATGAAACAACAATGTTAATGTTGGGAGGTCCTTCACAACAGTCAATAGAAATAGCTCCATCGACCATAAGCCTATACTAAAAGCTGTTAATGCCAAGGCTTTAGCAGCAGAATTGTTCCGTTTAGATAAGGCTAAAAAGACAACAAAAAAATCAACCAGACACGTTACTAAGTAATGAACCATTCACAACCTCACTCCGACGAGTTCTACTGTATATTTTATCTCGAAACGCATTAACATCGGGACATATCGCTAATACAGTTTTAAAACTTAAATGGGGGTATGATCTTTCTTCAGACAGTATTTCAAAATGAAGAAATTTATAAAACTTAATGTGTTCTGTTCTTATACCCGCTACTAAATATTTTGCATCATGTGCAACAATAGAATTCACAATATTTTCGTATACATTTAACCTTGCAACTACTCCAGCCTTATCTTGAAAGCTAGGATCTATAACAAGTTTATTGGCTTCAATAAATGTTGAGCCATAGCCAATGCTTTCATCTATTTCTTTACCAAACACCTCCATCACCGGAACTATATTGTTCAGCTCTGGATTAAATGAACATGTCCGTACCGAACCAAAAGCTTTGTCTTTATAATAGGTTAAAAAAGATGTGCAATTTGGCTTGGCATCGTATTCATCCATAAATTTATGCGATGAGTTTTTCTCAATATAATCCTTCGCACTATAACTTCTATAGCGCATAGAATACACCCTATCTAACATAGGGCCCTTAGCAGCAATACTATAATAATCGCTTTCACTGCGAAATTTTTCTTGGACTTGCAAGGCAGTAGATAACATTTTGAACCTCACTGAAAATATTAATTTTGATTTATGGACAACTGGACGAGTAAAAAATTACATAAAATGCTTTACGCGCCAACATAACGAATCAGACGACAAACCATAAAAACAAACTTTCGCCGCCATTCCATTATGCTCAAAAAAAAAACTATTCCAATACAATAGGTCTAGAATTCACGATTTCTTTGCTTAAATTATCAACAATAAAAAAAAAATCTTCTCTTTAGCAAGAAAATTGAAGCGATAGGTACACATTAGGTGAAAAAATAAGTTTTATTGCAGATAAAAAATAGCGCATGCGATATCAGGCAGATAATAATGAAGCAAATGTATTACAAAATTAATTAAGGAGAGGTGCAATAAATTTTAATCGCAGCATTTTTAAATTTCGAAAAGACCTAACAATCCCTGAATAATATTTCTCTAAATTCTTAAAAATTGACATTCTTGCCACCAGTGTATTTATCTATCAACGGTCAAAAGTAAAATAACTGTGTAAAATGACAATAATGCGCCAAACCCTACTAACATCATAAAACGTTCAATATGGACTATTTCTGGAATATCATAATGAAACCTTGCTCAGCCCTCGCTCTACTTATTGTACTCACTAGCTGTGCTACACAGCCTATCCCATCCAATATGAGCGTAACTAGTTTTGGGGTATACGGAAATTGGTGCGGGCCTGACCATCCAAAAGATATGAGTACAGCAGGCTTGCCCATTGACGGGCTCGATGCTAGCTGTATGCGTCATGATATGTGCTATGCAGAAAAGGGGAAATATGCGTGCGAATGCGACAAGATATTAAGCGAAGAACTGAAAACGAATTTATTGGCTAACAACTACCCGGCGGAACAAAAGTATTATGCACGTTCGTTTTATCAATACTTTAAAGGGTCGTGGTGCAATGGAACACCAGACAGCAAAATCGGCGCTAGTAGAGCATTACACAATATTTATAATAATACGTCAGAAAAAGCAGTAAGTATTTATGATTACATTGTTGGCAACCCGGAAGAACATTCAGAAAATGAAAGTGCTCCCGTTACTACAAGTCAAAATGATGTTAAGAAAAAATAGTCTAATCCTTATTTATTTGCCAGTACCATCTGACTCTTATAACGCTGCTTAAGGATATTCACTCGTTTAACATAGGTTTGTGTTTCTTCGTAAGGTGGGATTCCATTATAGCGGGCTACTGCATTTGGTCCTGCATTATAAGCAGCAGTTGCACGGTTTTGATCACCATCAAAGGTTCGCAGCAGGCTTGCGAGGTATTTAACTCCACCCTGAATATTCTGCTGTGGATCCGAGGCATTTCTAACGCCCATATCTTGTGCGGTAGCAGGCATTAATTGCATCAACCCCATTGCCCCTTTGCGTGAACGTGCTAGTGGGTTAAAAGCAGATTCAGCATGAATAACAGCACGAATATAGGCGACATCGACATTGTATAAAATAGCAGCTTGGTTAATCGTATCAGTAAACTCATTCATATAAAGCCTTGTGCTTAGCCAATCAATATTTGAGCTTAGGCTACAGGCGTAACAGCTATTATAAACAATCATTTGGTAAGGAGTTTTAAAGGGAGCGCTGTCGGCAAACATCACAGTGCCATTTTTCTGATACTTAAACACTTTAAGTGGCAGCATTGTGCTGCCCCTTACATTACTGGTAGCCGCGAGCCGCGCTTGTTCTTTCCTGGCTCTTTCTGCCGCAGCTGTTCGCTCTGCCATTCCCCTCACTTGTCTTTCAAAATCAATAATGCTGCTCGAATTTCCGGTATTATTCTGTTCAGTATTGACAGCATCTTCCGCCAAGCATCGACCAGCGATAGCAAAACCTGTGCAACAAATGAAAAGAATCAATCTACCCACAACTAAATCTCTACTGTTAGTTAACTTATTTTCGCCTAAATTTACTAATGAGCAAGGCGCGCAAAACAACACTTTGAAGATAAGTGTAGCCCATAGAACTGCGATAGTGCTTCAAAAACGTCTATTTTTGTCAACAACTTACATTCAAAACCACTTTAGTCTAACCAAAATTATTTTATAACTTTTTGCAGAGTATAACCGTGGGCTCCTTTTACGAAGCCCCTATTTCTAAAATGCCATGGGATATTATTTACTTAAGGAGATATTTGAATACTAGTCGTGATGATGTCCACCCACCCCATGCGCATGACCATGCGCCAATTCTTCCTCAGTAGCGTCGCGAACATTAACTATCTCAATATCAAATGTGAGCGTTTTTCCTGCTAGAGGATGATTACTGTCAATGTCCACATTGAATTTACCCACCTTCAATACAATGGCTTCCCACGGGCCATTAGGTGTATTTACACGAACAACAGCGCCAATCTTTAATTTATTTTTTTGCGCTGAATATTCGTGCAAGTGTTTAATGGGAATACGTTGGGTAGCACCATCACGTCGCTCACCATAGGCCTGCTCAGGCTTAAGTGTAATACTGATTTTTTCGCCGGTGGATTTACCGAGCATAGCTTCTTCTAATGCAGCCAACAGATTACTGTGCCCGTGCAAGTAAACTGTTGGTTCAGCATTGTGGGAAGACTCGAGCGTACTGCCTTGAACATCAATAAGATTATAGTGAAAACTGACTACTTTATTTGCTGAAATTTGCATCAACTTCTCCGTAAATCCGAGTATATCGCCTAAATAAAACCGGCAGTATGGAGAGAAGAGAAACGCGAATCAACTAATAAAATATTAATTTAATGAACGAAAACTTGGCGGATAAATCGGGAATGCGCAATACAAATCCATTAATTTTACATAAAAATAAAATAAGTGAGCTTAAAAAAATGAGAATGGATAATACGAGAAGAGGAATAACTAATTAAAAATTATCTTTAAGATATTGAGTTGCAAGACGTGCAGCATCACCAGAACCTGCAGCCGCTTCATTCAGCAATGCTTTAGCATGAATTTTATCACCCATTAAATGATAAACCTTGCCTAACTTAAATTTGGCATCAGGAACTTTATTGCTATTAGGAAAACCTTCAATTAATTTGGCAAACCATTCACGTGCTTGCGGTAATTGATTTTTAAGTAAAAAAATTTCACCTAACCAATAGCAGCTATTACCAGCAAAATCACCACTAGGGTATTTTTTTAAATATTCTTTAAACGCTAACAAAGAAGCATCAACTTGGCGTTGGCGCAACAAATCATAAGCTGCTTTATATTCATCAGCTTCACTAAGACCGCTAGCAGAAACATTCGTAACAGGAGTTGCTGACACAGAATCAACAGCACCCACAACAGAAGGTGACTCTGTAGATGGCGTTTTAGTAGCACCGCTCAATATGGCAACACGGCGATCAAGATCGACATAGTTATCCAATTGCAGTTGTTTTAAGCGGGAAAGTTCATGCCCTTGTTCTTCAAGCAGTGAACGTAATTCGGAGACTTCTTGCTGGAGAGACTGAATCTGATTATAGGCTTCGGTTTTTTGCTCAATAGATTCTTGTTGACGATTCACCCCAGAGCGTACGCTCTGGGGTGATGAATCAACAACCCGTACTTGTGCTGCCACGACTGGAGCTGTTAAACCTTGAATTATAAAAAGGACAACAGCAAACAGATATTTCAACATACGGGCAAGACTCTTAGTACTTAACTTCTACACGACGGTTTTGAGACCAAGAAGTTTCTTCGTGACCAGTAGCAACTGGACGCTCTTCACCATAGCTCACTGATTCCAAAGATGCAGCTTTAACACCTTGCAACACGAGGAAATCACGTACAGCGTGAGCACGTTTTTCGCCCAAAGCCATGTTGTATTCACGTGAACCGCGCTCATCAGCGTGACCTTCCAAACGCACAGCCATTGACGCGCCTTTCAGTTTTTCAGCGTGAGCCAACAATATCGCGCGAGATGCTGGAGTCAGGTCATACTTGTCGAATTCAAAGTAAACAACATTAGCAACTTGAACTTCAGGAGCTTTAACTGGAGCCTCAACTACTGGTTGTGCTACCGGTGCGACTACTGGTGTTGTTTTTTTCTTGTCACTGGTTGAACAGCCAACCAAGAAAGCCATTACAACTGCGAATGTTAAACCTTGTTTTATTGCTTTAGTAATCATGTGTGTTACTCCAATCAATTAGTAGATCTTTAGTTGTGAAAAAAAACAGTTTAAAAAAACGGTGACCACGCGGGTTCACGTACATCACCTTGTTTTGACGGCAATCGAACCTTAGTACGGGCATCTAACGATACTGCTCCCAAGATACCTTTATTACCAAGACTCGTCGCATACATGAGCATTGCGCCGTTGGGCGCTATAGTAGGCGATTCGTCTAAATTTGTCTCGGTTAGAATGCGTAAATTGCCTGATTTAATGTCTAGAGCGGCGATTAAACAACAACCATCACGCTGATGAACCATTACCAAACTTTTACCATCGGGTGAGACGCGACCGCGAGCGTTATACTCGCCGTCGAAGGTTACACGCTCTGTTTGCCCGCTTGCAAGTGTTACTTTATAAATTTGTGGCTTTACTCCACGATTAGATGTGAAAAATATACCCAAGCCATCGTTGGTCCATGAAGGCTCTGTATCAATTGCAAAATGATTAGTCACTCGTGTTAATGCCATCGACGTCAAATTCAAAGTATATATTTCGGGGTTACCATCTTTTGATAATACCATCGCTAAATTTTGTCCGTCAGGAGACCACGCCGGCGCGCCATTCAAGCCGTGGAAATTAGTCACTTGCTCGCGACGCCCGGTGCTTAAATTTTGCACAAAAATTGCGGGACGATCATCAGCCTCATAAGATACATAAGCTACACGAGTTCCCTCAGGCGACCAGACCGGGGACAAAATAATACGCTTGGAATCTAACAGTACGCGCGAGCGAGCTCCGTCAACATCGGACAACATTAACTGCCACTTTGCAGGTTTTTGGAATGCCTCGACATAAATAATTTTAGTAGAAAAAATACCGCGAATTCCAGTAATAGTTTCGTAAGCTTTATCGCTGATGCGATGCGCAATGTCGCGCAACTGTGTTTCACCGCCTTCAATAGGCACGCTACGCGATAGCACACGCTTTTGTTGTACAACGTCAAACAATTCGAAGTTGGCAAAATAGCGACCCGCCTGCTGAGTAATATCGCCTATTAATAAAAACTCAGCATTAATCATCTTCCAATCGCGATATTGAATTTGCGCTTCACTTTGCGGATATGAAATCATTTTTTCAACGGGAATGGATTCAAACTGTCCGCTAAAATTTAAATCATTGCGAATAATTTCCGAGATATCTTCCGGCAATGCAGGGCCTACATAATTAAACGGCACAATTGCTATTCGTGTGGGGTTATCGACACCGTGAGTAATGGTTATGTTCGTTAACTGAGCTTGCGCAAAACCAGTTACAAAAAATAGAGTTAACAATAAAAAACGTTTCACCGACGTAAATCCTCAGGATTAAAAGTAAAGGTAAATTGGCGATATCTTTTCTCAAAAATATCAGGTGGAATATTTTTAACTTCTTCAAAACGATCAACTTTTTTTACTGCTTGCTCTGCAGAGCGATCAAAAGCAGAATCACCGCTGCTTTTGATAACACTTACACCAACAACCTGACCAGTGGGCAACATTCTAATTTCCAATATGGCCACCATGCCTTTTACAGCCGAAGGAGGACGACTCCAATTTTGCGCAACACGTTCGCCAATCATTTGATCATAACTTTTCGTATTAACATTCACATCATCAACGTGATCACTCAGCATCTGATCCTCTTTTTGCATGGCGGCATCAAGTGCTTTTTGCTCTTCTTTCGCTTGCTGGTCACGTTTTTTCTTTTTGTCTTGCTCTAACTTTTGCTTTTGCTCTTCTTCCAGCTTTTTTTGCTTTTCAGCTTTGGATTTTTCATCAGCTTCTTTTTTAGCCTTTTCTAACTTCAATTTTTCATCGCGCACTTTGGTTTCAGCTTCAGCTTTTTCCTTTTGCTCTTGTACTTTTTCATCCTGCGCTTTGGCTTCAGCTTCTTGATGTTCTTGTTCTTGCTGTTGTTTTATTTGTTTTAATTCAGGATTTTTCTTCCCATCTAAAATTTGCTCTTTTGGCTGTTGTGGTGCAGGTTTAGTCTTAGGCGTAAGATCAATTAAAGTAGCTGTGACAAAATGTGGCTGATAGGGTTCAGCTTCTTTTTTAAAAAAATCAAATTTAACAATAATAAATACCAAAAGCGCAGTGTGTAGAAATACACTGAGAAACACCGGCAGTGAAAATAATCTTGCTAACTTCATACTAACCAGAAACCTGTAAAGAGCACCTAGTGTGCGGGCGGATCAGTGATTAAACCAACAGATGTTGCACCCGCACCTTTTAATTCACTCATCAGCGTAACAATGACGCCGTATTGAACACTGTGATCCCCTTGCACAAATACCAGCGTGTTAGGTTTTTGGCTAAGCACTTTACTCACGATAGATTTCACTTCAGCAAGCTTACGTGGCTTCTCAGGGTCGCTCCCTAAATCAATATAATAAGTACCATCTTTTTTAACCGAAACATTAATCGGTTCTTGATCTTTGGTATCGATAGGCTCTGCCGCAGCCTTTGGCAATTCGACTTTAACACCTTGCGACATCATAGGTGCAGCCACCATAAACACAATCAACAGCACCAACATAACATCAATGTATGGCACTACATTGATGTCAGCCATAGGTTTTTTTTTAATTTTTGCTTTAAATTCAGCCATAATATTTTAACAACTCAACGCCATTCATCGAATTCATGTATCTAGTTCGCGACCACAAAACCTTGAACGATTATTTACTATGAACTTGTCGATGCAGAATTGTAGAGAACTCTTCTGCAAACGTTTGGTAACTATTACTAAGCGCTTCCGATCGCGCAGAAAATTTGTTGTAAGCCAAGACCGCGGGTATTGCTGCAAACAAACCCATTGCAGTTGCAACCAAGGCTTCAGAAATACCAGGGGCAACTGCCGCCAGCGTAGTTTGTTGAACATGTGCCAAACCGCGGAATGAATTCATAATTCCCCACACAGTGCCAAACAAACCTATATAAGGACTGACTGATGCAACGCTGGCAAGAAAGGGTAAATTTTCATCAAGTTTTTCTTCTTCGCGCGCAAGTGCCACACGCATAGCCCGCTGACTGCCCTCCATAATAGCTTCTGAATCTGCACCGGCTTGTTGACGTAAGCGCGTAAACTCTTTGAAGCCTGCGCGAAAAATATTTTCAATACCTTCTACTGATTCATTGCGACCATTACCTTGGCGATAGAGCTGGTTTAAATCTATGCCCGACCAAAATTGTTTTTCAAAATAATCAAAAGCTGTTTTCGCCTTACTTTGATAAAAGGCGCGCTGAAAAATCATGACCCAGGAAACCATTGAGGCACAAAATAAAATCAGCATAACAATCTTCACCAGCAAACTTGCGTCGCTAACTAAAGTCCATAGTGAGAGGGTATTATCAGTTTCAGACATAACAATATTTAACCTTGAGATTGAGGTTCGACAAAATGGACTAATTGTTTGTGCATATGCATAGGTAAAGCGTTAGGTTTCATAGTGGAACTATTAACACACGCAACACGGATATTACCAACACAAAGTAACTCTTGATTACGCATAACCTGTTGCTTAAATTCAATATATGTACGTGCTAATTTTACGAGGCTGGTAGTAACCTGCAACTCATCATCTAATCGTGCAGAACGACGGTAGTCTATTTGCGCAGAATGAACTACCAACAATAGACCATCGTCCAAAATAGCAACCTTATGATACCCCAACGCGCGTAAAAATTCTGTACGCGAACGCTCCATGTATTTTAGGTAATTCACGTAATAGACAATACCGCCAGCATCTGTATCTTCTATATAAACACGAATAGAAATACTAAATTCAGTCATCAATCGTTTTCTTCTGTACAAAAATTATTCACAGTTAACTTATTCATTCAGATCTTGTTGCAGCCGCTTCGGCATCGACATTCCAAAATGCAAATAGGCATTATTGGTTAATACACGACCACGGGGTGTGCGCGCCATAAAACCTTGCTGAATGAGATAAGGCTCAATAACATCTTCAATAGTTCCGCGATCTTCACTAATTGCCGCAGCCAGACTTTCGACACCGACTGGGCCACCATCAAAATTATTCATCATTGCCATTAATAGGCGACGATCCATATGATCAAAACCACGCTCATCAACATTGAGCATATTTAAAGCACTATCTGCCATTGCCAGGGTAACAATGCCATCCCCTTTCATTTCTGCATAATCCCGTACACGGCGCAGCAAACGATTTGCAATACGTGGTGTGCCGCGCGCGCGCTTAGCCACTTCTTTTGCACCTTCGGCATCCATGTTCACTCCCAGCAACGCCGCAGAGCGCGCGACGATATGTGTGAGATCGGCGACATTATAAAACTCCAGACGCTGAACAATACCAAAACGGTCACGTAAAGGTGATGTTAATAATCCAGCACGAGTCGTTGCACCGACAAGTGTAAATTGCGGTAAATCGAGCTTAATGGAACGCGCAGAGGGCCCCTCGCCGATCATAATATCCAGCTGAAAGTCTTCCATCGCAGGATAAAGAATCTCTTCTACCACAGGGCTTAAGCGATGTATTTCGTCAATGAACAACACATCACCCGGCTCTAAATTAGTCATCAGAGCTGCCAGATCGCCCGCTTTTTCAAGTACGGGACCAGACGTACTTTTAAGCGACACTCCCATTTCATTAGCGATAATATGTGCAAGTGTTGTTTTACCTAAACCGGGCGGACCAAATACCAAGGTATGATCCAGAGCTTCGTTGCGCTTCTTGGCAGCACCGATAAAAATTTCCATCTGCTCACGCACTACCGGCTGGCCAATATAGTCAGCAAGACTTTTTGGCCGCACAGTGCGGTCAAGAAACTCTTCGCGCTCTTGAGCGGCGGGTGCAATTAAGCGATCTATTTCTATCATTTTTTACTCAGCAATCATTTTTGAACATCAAAAAATTTACGAAGATGCAACAGTGCGTAAAGCTAAGCGAATTAATTCTTCACTTTTGGCTTCAGGCTTTTGTTTGGCCGCTGTCGCAATCATTTTCGCTGCTTCAACGGGTTTGTAACCCAATGAAATTAACGCACTTTCTGCTTCAGCGTAAGCATCGTTAGCACCACCGATTTTTGGCATCTCGCCATGCGCAGTTAAATCACTCGGTGATGAATTCCAACTTTTTAACCGGTCGCGTAATTCAATCACCAACCGTTCAGCTGTTTTTGTGCCGATTCCCGGAACTTTGGTAAGTGCAGCAATATTATTATCGCGAACACAACGCGCAATATCATCAGATTCCATGCCCGATAAAATCGCAATCGCCAATTTAGGGCCAACACTGCTGACTTTAATTAAGGTGCGAAATAAAGAGCGGTCGCGTTGATCAAAAAATCCAAACAACTGATGTAAATTTTCAGTGACAGATAAATGTGTATGCAAAATTATTTCTGAGCCTACCGCTGGCAGACGATAAAACGTCGTCATAGGCGCTTGTAATTCGTAACCCACACCATTTACATCTAACAATAAATAGGGCGGTTGTTTTTCAATTAAAGTACCGCGTAAACGTCCAATCATTTTTTGTAACCCATTACTCGCCAAGCGAGAAAGAATATTTATTTTTCAAGACCGTCGGAGGCAGGATGCCGACGTCGAGCTTACAGGGATGTATTTACAGCGAGTATTGAAAAATAAATATTCTTTCTAGCGACTCACATTATTTCATAGGCTACACAACACGCCCACGGCGAAAACTACTAGATCCCGCAAGTTTTATTAAAAGCTGTTGCGAGTTCGCATGGCAGAGCGCAACTGCCAGCGCATCCGCAGCGTCTTCCTGTGGTACCGCAGGTAACCGCAATAGCGTTTTTACCATATGTTGAACTTGTAATTTATCCGCTGCGCCATTACCAACGACGGATTGCTTAACTTTACGTGCTTCGTATTCTGCTACCGGTAAATTCTGCGCAACCGCCGCCACAATCGCAGCGCCACGCGCCTGCCCCAGTTTCAATGCTGAGGCCGCATTTTTCGCCATAAAAACTTGTTCGATCGCCATTTCTTGTGGGCAGTATTGATTGATAATTTGAGTCAAAGAATTAAAAATAATTTTTAGCCGTTCCGGCAACTCATCATCAGGAATACGAATAACACCGCTAGTCACGTACTCGATTTTACTACCAAGCACATTGATAATACCGAAACCGGTTTTGCGTGAACCAGGGTCTATACCTAGGATGAGAGCCATATTTATGTACGATGAATAAAATTGATGCAGTGTTACACGGAGGGAGAAGGCAAGCAAGTTACTAGCACCTATCCGCTAGCTATTGTTTGCTAAAAACGGTCGATTAAAAACAATAGGCAAATGACTAACCAGGATAAATTAACCAATCATTTCCATTATCTCGTCCGAAATATCTGCATTGGTATGCACATTTTGCACATCGTCCAAATCTTCCAGTAAATCAATCAAATCGAGAATCTTTTCAGCTTGGTCTTTATTCAGCGAAATAGTCACCGAGGGGATCATGACAATATTGGCGTTGACAGGTTTAAAGCCAGCAGTAGTTAATACATTTTTTACCGTAAAATAATCTTCAAAACTCGTTATTACATCAAACGAACCATCATCATTGGCGACCACATCGTCAGCACCTGCTTCAAGTGCAGCTTCCATAAGCACATTTTCGCTGATACCAGCCGCAAAACTGATTTGACCTCTGCGCGAGAAGAGGTAAGAAACAGAACCATCAGTTCCCAAGTTACCACCACGTTTATCAAACGCGTGACGTACTTCACCTGCAGTCCGGTTGCGGTTGTCTGTCATGCACTCAACAATGAACGCGACACCGTTGACTCCGTAACCCTCGTAAGTTAATTCTTCATAGGCTTCTGCGTCTGTAGTTCCTGCGCCACGAGCAATGGCTTTTTCTACAGTGCCGCGCTTCATATTTTCATAAAGCGCATTTTCTACTGCAGCGCGTAACCGTGGGTTATCCGCAGGGTTAGCACCACCTTTGGCCGCAACAGTAAGCTCGCGAATTAGCTTAGTAAAAATTTTGCCGCGTTTAGCATCCTGGCGACCCTTACGATGCCTGATATTTGACCATTTAGAATGACCGGCCATTATTTCCTCCAAAAAAAACGTTTCTCATTTACCACAAGAAACGTTCTATTTATTACTATTTTTACAAATTAATGCGGAATAGTTTTGTGATTTCGAATGGCCGAGCGGATCAACACAAAAAACACGCCAAAAACTCCTGACAAGAAAACTACGGCAATAAAAATGAGAGCTTTTTGAGGTTTGACAGGGTCTAATGAGGACTCAGGCTGGTTGACAACAGAAAATAAATGCGTTTTATCATTCAAATCTTTAATGCGCTGTAAGTCTGATGTCATCTGCTCACGCCATGTTTCCATTTTTCGCAACTCAAGTGAATACGGAGATAAAGATCCGCTTTGACGAGCAACAAAAATCTCGATTTGTTTTGCTAAAGGCTTAGTACCTAGCAAATACAATCGACTATTCATAAGGCTAGATTGAATATTTTCCAACTCTTTAAATGGCGTTTCCTTAATACCCAAAGATTCAGCTATTTTTAGATTTTCACGCCAAACAATTAAATCATCATTTAATTTTCTTGATTCAACCATTTTTTTAGTATTGTAACTTATGTCTAACACTTTCAAATTGGAATTATAGCTTGCCTCCACTTTCGCAAAATATTCCAACCATAACTGTTGATTTACAAAATCCAAATACTGACCGAGTAAAGCCACACCTTCTTCCGGATCTTGAAACTCAAAAGAAATTTTTCTGGCTGTTACAGTAGGGGTTTTTAGATTAGGAGCTGCAAGCAAAAAGGATTTTTGAAAGTTTTTAAATGCTATGACATCATCAGTTATTACTGCATTACGTCTCAAATCCAAAGATTTTCCTATTTTTTTTTCCCAAAAACTCTTTAAAAGACTTAAAGAATTGATTTTTAACAGCGCATCATCATAAATTTTATTTTCATCCGGAATAGAAATCTGATACTCCATAAAAGCAGATTTACCGTCCAAAACCTTGTACTCCTTACCATCCAGAACCGTAGGATACAGGGGGCGCAAATCTTCAATACTAACTTTATCTATTGTAGTTTCAATTTGATAATATACAGGTGTTAATTTTAATCCTACAAAAGCAACGACTGCACTAATGAGTATAATTCCTGCAATCAATACTTTGCCATTCCAGATTTTTTCAAACACTTCAAACAAATCAATTTCATCAGAATTGGTTTGCAATGAAATTTCCTGTCGATTACTTTCCATACCTTAACCTTTATTTAAAAAATTTAATTACATGCCATATTCAGCAGTTTCAACAGCCGCAGAGGCCTGTTCTTTTTTTCGCAAGCGAATATGCAACTCACGCAATTGTAATTCGTCTACCGCACTTGGAGCATCCGTCATCACACAAGCAGCGCTTTGGGTTTTGGGGAAAGCAATTACGTCACGAATCGAGCTCGCGCCGAGCATCAACATAATCAAACGATCCAAACCAAACGCTAAACCGCCGTGTGGTGGTGCACCGTATTTTAATGCATCTAACAAGAAGCCGAATTTCTCGCGTTGCTCTTCTTCGCTGATACCTAAAATACCAAACACTGTTTGTTGCATTTCTTTGGTATGAATACGAACCGAACCACCACCTAATTCAGTGCCGTTCAATACCAGATCGTAAGCTTGAGACAAGGCTTCAGCAGGATTCGCCGCCAATGCTTCTGGAGTACAAGAAGGTGCTGTGAACGGGTGGTGGATAGCCGTTAAAGCACCGTTATCAAGCTCTTCGAACATGGGGAAATCAACAACCCACAACATTGCCCATTCTTTAGTGTAAAGGCTTAAGTCAGCACCCAATTTACAGCGCAACGCTCCCAAAGCTTCGGTTACGATTTTGTGTTTGTCGGCTCCGAAGAAAATTATGTCGCCATTTTCAGCACCCACGCGATCAAGAATCGCAGCGCGCACAGGGATCGGCAAGTTTTTAACGATAGGTGATTGCAAGCCCTCCTCAAGATCCGACTTGTCATTCACTTTAATGTAAGCCAAACCTTTAGCGCCGTAGATACCCACAAATTTAGTGTACTCATCAATTTGCTTACGCGTAAGTTTGTCATTACCACCGGGAACTTTCAGTGCGGTAACACGCGATTTAGGATCATTAGCGGGACCCGCAAACACCTTGAAATCAACTTCTTTTACCAGGTCATTGATATCAACCAATTCCAGTGGAATACGCATGTCCGGCTTATCTGAACCGTATTTTGCCATAGCTTCGGAGAAAGGCATGCGTTGTAATTCGTCGAACTCAATACCTTTCAAATCTTTAAATATTTCGCGGATCATACCTTCAGTGACCGACATGATTTGCTCTTGGGTCATGAATGAGGTTTCGATGTCGATCTGCGTAAACTCTGGTTGACGGTCAGCACGTAAATCTTCGTCGCGAAAACATTTAGCGATTTGGTAGTAACGATCAAAACCCGCCACCATCAACAATTGTTTAAATAATTGCGGTGATTGTGGCAACGCAAAAAACTTACCATCGTGGGTGCGTGACGGCACCAAATAATCGCGCGCGCCCTCAGGCGTTGCACGAGTTAGGATGGGGGTTTCGATATCCAAAAAGCTATTGCGATCCAAATAGTTGCGAATCGCACTAGTCACTTTAGAACGGAAACGCAGGCTTTTTTGCATTTCTAAACGGCGTAAGTCAAGAAAGCGGTACCTCAAGCGTACGTCTTCGCCGACAGTTGAATAAGAATCCAAAGGAAAAGGAATGGTTTCCGCTTCATTTAAAATAGTGAGTCCTGTGGCATAAACCTCAATGCTGCCAGTAGCCATGTTTGGGTTCACTGTAGCAGCGGCACGCGCTCGCACTTTACCCTCGACCTGTAATACATATTCACCGCGTACTTTATTGGCCAATTCAAAATTTTCTTTGGCATCTGGATCAAACACCACTTGCACAATACCGTCGCGATCGCGCAGGTCGATAAATATCACACCGCCATGGTCACGACGACGATCCACCCATCCGCAGAGGGTGACTTCTTGATCAATATGAGCGGCATTTAAAACACCACAGTATTGGCTGCGCATAGGACTATCCTGTTATCAATTGAGGCTGTTTGTTTAATGAGTATGAATAAAATATTGTTGGTTATTAGTCCCTGGACTTGGTCGCAGGTGCAGCACTCGCCGCTGGCTGACTCGCAGATGAACTGCTTGCCGCCGCCGCTGGCGAAGGAGACGAACCAGAAGAGCTAGCATCGCCTGCTATATTCTTCTTACTGCCAGATTTAAAATCAGTTTCATACCAACCTCCGCCTTTCAAGCGAAAACCTGCTGCTGATATTTGTTTCTTTAATGTAGGTTTATTGCATGCCGGGCAATCGACAAGTGCGGCATCACTCATTTTTTGCAAAGCCTCTTCTATATGATTGCAAGCTTCACATCGGTATTCATAAATAGGCACAACCACCACCTTAACAAGGTCTTAAACACGGATAACACACAGGCGTTGGTGCAAAATTCCACCACAGCCACAAAAAGGCTCGAGATTATAGCCTAAGCCACTGCCAGCGAGAACCCAAGTTTGAAGGATTATAGTTAAGAAGAATATCGTTAAAAATAGCCACTATGAAGACTAAGACGTGCTCTTAAGATTAAGGCACGCTCGAATAGCGCATTCGCTCCAACACAGTCTGCGCATGAGAGGCCACATAGCCAGGATATCTTTTCTCGAACTTGCGCGGATTAGGCAACATGACCGCGATACGCACGGCCTGTTGCTCACTGAGCATGGAAGCATGCACTTGATAGTAATGCTGTGCTGCCGCTTCTGCACCAAACACACCGCTACCCCACTCCACCACATTCAAATACACTTCCAGAATACGCCGCTTATCCCAAAGCAATTCAATCATTACGGTAATAGCGGCTTCTTCTAATTTACGAAAGTATGAGCGCGATGGCGATAAAAATAGGTTTTTAGCGAGTTGCTGGGTAATGGTTGAACCACCCGAAACAGATTTCCCTTTACGTTGATTTTTCTCCAAAGCATCGTGCATACCTTCCCAATCAAAACCATTATGCTCCATAAACTTATCGTCTTCGGATGCTACAACTGCACGTTTTAAATTGATCGATATTTGTGTGTAAGCTACCCATTTATGATTCAGCATTGCATTAGGATTTTTCTCTTGTAGCTCATCTAAACGCAGCACCATAAAACTAGTTGTTGCAGGATCAAACCATTTCCAATAAAGCACGTGCGCAAATAGCCACAATTGATAAACAAATAGTAACGCCAATACTACCCATAAAAATCGCTTACACACTTGTACAAAAGACTTCATCCACAAATTCCATGACCATAAAAAACTTAAGTTGCACATTTTTAGACTGCTAAATACCGGCTCGACGTTCCATAGCCGCTCTTATTTTTTGTATATTTTCCATCGCCTGCTTTGCATCATCGGCAGGCTTTTCAGCAGTACCAATATTAGGAGTATTTGTCATGGGCAGAACATTGGCATCCGGATGAACGCTTATTTGTGCGGCACCTTTCACTGGTTGATTATCATAATGCACCACACCATTGGCATCGGTCCATTTATAAATCTGTACCGGAGCCGCACTGGGAGTTGCAAAATTACTCCCCGTTACATCGTTAGCCATTTTTTTTGCTTGTGCAACAAATTTGCCCGAGGAAATTTTTTTAAGGGTGCCCACAAACCCATCATGCTGCAGCTGCTCACTCCAATCATGCACTGGAATATTGCCCGTTTTGTAATAGATAAAACCACAAAAAATACCTAAACCTAACACTATAACGATTAATAAATTTTTCATAACTTCCCTAAATAAATGTAGTAGTTAATATTCAACAGCAAAAATACAGACTTCGTTAATAGCCATTAGACTACCAAATCCAGCAACAATACACCAATCAACCCTGCGAGCCCCACAATGGTTTCCATGGCGGTCCAGGATTTAAAGGTGTCACGCAAACTTAAATTAAAATATTCTTTGTACATCCAAAAACCAGAATCGTTTACATGTGAACACATTAAGCTACCTGCGCCAATTGCCAGCACCATTAAATTCGGGTTAATGCTTGACGTTGTCAGCACCAAAGGCGCCACGATGCTGGCGGCAGTCAAGCCCGCAACTGTTGCGGAACCCAAACAAACACGAATAATAAAGGCAATCAACCAGCCGAGCAGTAGCGGGTTAAGAGGAATATTTTTTAGCGTCGTGGCGATCTCATTACTCACGCCACTATCTACAAAAACCTGTTTTAGTGCACCCGCACCGGCAATGACAAATAAAATCAGAGCGATATCTTTAATTGCCTGGGTGTAGCTTAGCATTAACGTTTTAATGTTAATGCCCTGTTTCAAACCCAAACTATAAGTGCCTACCGCCAAAGCAACCAGCATCACTATTAGCGGGTTACCTGCAAAAATAATAAAATTTTTATATTGGCTGTTCTCTGCAAGCACCAACGGCAACAAGGCTGCCAAACTCAACATCAACACGGGCAACAAGGCGATAAAAAAACTATTGCGTGCTGAAGGCAAACTTTCTTCATCAATAAACTCCGGCATAAAAGTTGCCAGAGGTGCGCAATGAATATTTTTAAGTATGCCTGCAAAAACTGGCCCTGCTAATACCATAGTCGGTAAACCAATAATTAAACCATAGAGTAACGTTAACCCAATATCTGCGTTAAATTGCGGTACTAGTGCGGTAGGTGAAGGGTGCGGCGGCAAAAAACCATGCGTGACTGAAAGTGCTGCCAATAAAGGAATACCTAAATAAACTGCTGGTAATTTTGTTTGCGCAGCCACTGCAAACACAAGGGGTACTAACAACACAAAGCCAACGTTGTAAAACAGCGGGATACCAACAATAAAACCCGTCAGCATCAGCGCCCAGGTAATATATTTTTTACCGCACACACGAATCAACACAGTCGTAATTTTTTGCGCCGCCCCACTATCCGCAATCAACTTACCAAACATTGCACCCAGGCAAATAATTGCAGCCAAGGAACCCAGCATTGAACCAATGCCTTGTTCAATGGATTGTGGAATTTTAACAAGTGGAATACCCAGCAGCACTCCGCCCACTAGCGCACTTATTAAAAACGCAATGAACGGATTAAAATGCCAATAGGCAATGAGCAATATTAAGAGGGCAAGACACAAAATAACCGCAATAATTGACATGGCTTTCCTTTCTAGTTGCTTACATCTTTATTGTTGCTTACATCTTACATATTATTACTTACACAAAATTTTTACTGTTCCGGCGAGCACTTTATCAGCAAGAACCTATAGAATGATAATCTTAACGACATCGCTCACAAATTTATTATTGAAGTTTTCTCTATGATCATTCCTCTATGAAGAACGAAGCCTATTTGGAGCGTTTACGCGGCTTGTCGACGCGCTTGGTAGCACTGCAAAAACCGATTCGCATTCTCGATGCCATCAAATGGCCAGCCGACATAGAAGAACGATTTCTCGCCCATGCCGGGCGCCAACTGCCTGATATCAGTGCAGATTTCTACCAACGTCAGCCGCTAGCCTTTGACCCCGATAGTATCTATCAATCTCTCAAAGATTTAAAAGCCGAGGTACGCAAGCAACTAGGACGCGGTGATTCGCTCGGCAAAATACTCTACGCCACCGTCGACCAATACCAAATCGTCATAGAATTACTACGCCACCGTGGCACCGACCAATTCGGCCACTTTAGCAAACTACTTTATGGCTCGGCTCAAGACAAAATTCGTGGTGATCGCAAAACCTTGCGCCAAATGGGCGAGCGCTTGTGTCATATTTTCTCGTTGCCAGCGGCCGAATACTTGCACCGCCCTTATCCGCATCACATCAGCGCAGAACAAGCAGTAAACGTATTACACCATCGTATGAATAATTATTTTGGTGTCAACGAAGTACGTGTTGAACTCAGCGACAATATAGTTTCCGATGCCTCTGCCGGTGGTGACTGTATAAAAATCAATCGCCGTGCACAATTTTCTGAATTAGATTTACAAGTGTTAGAAGTTCACGAAGGTTGGGTACATGTGGGCACGACCCTGAACGGGCGCTTACAGCCTTGGGCGACTTGGTTGAGCGTAGGGTCACCACGCATTACGGCGATCCAGGAAGGTATGGCAGTATTAATGGAAACGCTTACCTTCAGCTCGTTTCCCCAGCGCGCACGGCGCATTAGCGACCGCGTAGTGGCAGTAGACTTAGCCGAACAAGGTGCTGATTTTTGTGAAGTTTATCGCTACTTTTTAGAGCGTGGCGTCAGTGAACACGACAGTTATCGCGTGACCCAACGCGTGTTTCGCGGCGGCACACTCACCGGCGGCTCAGTATTCACCAAAGATATTTCTTACGTAAAAGGTTTTGTCGAAAATGTAAATTTTATTCGCAGTGCGATACAATCTGGTGTGCCTGAAATTATTCCCATGTTATTTGTAGGCAAAGTCACGCTTGATGATCTACCTTTACTTTATGAACGTTATTTAGAAGGTGTTATCGCAGCCCCTAAATATTTACCCCCTATGTTTCGCGATTTAAACGGACTTTATGTATGGTTTGGGTTTTCGAGCAGCATGTCAGTAATGAATATTGGTCGCGTGCAGCAACACTTCAGTAAACTTTTTAAAAATATGCCCGCATCCACACCACTCTACCCTGGCACCAATGATGCAGAAGCAAATTAGAAGGCACTTAGTTAGATGATGTACTACAAAGTTGTAATATCAGGTGAAAATATTTTTTTTGAAAACTATGATAGCACTGAACCTATCATAGGTTTTATTGCCTGCCGATTAGTAAAATCCCAATCTGAAGAACTTGCGATTGCCATGGCAAAACGCGACATTCTTGTCCATTGGAACCAAAGTTTTAATGCCGACCGTCGTTTAGGTATGCCTGCGTTGCAGCTCGAACACGTTGCGCTGTTTAACGGTTGGAAAAAACCTAAAACCAAACATGATTATTATTGGTTTAGTGATCTAGAACACAAACAGAAGCATTTGGATAAATTTACACAACCACCAAAAAAATGGTTTTGGCAAAGATGGTTTTTGGTGGGCAGTGTCTAGGTTGGTATTGCGCGTAGGTTGGCGCTGAGCTTGCGAAGCCCAACACAAATATGCAGCAACATTCATAATAAATAATACGTAATTTTTTAATTTTCAGATCAAATATTAGGCAAGCAATACGCCCTGCTGAACACAGTAGTGTTGGGCTTCGCAAGCTCAGCCCAACCTACTTTATCAGATTTTTCCAAACACCCGCCTAACCTCCTCCGCAATAATGACAGCCCCTTTTTCAACAATCTCTACATCTTGACAATAAGTCACCCTTATACATTCGCGACTATGCTGCCAATTATCCGCGAGCCCGGGGAAAAAATGATGCCCGGAAATTACTAAAACACCACGGGCTTTCAAGCATTGATAAAGTTCTTCACTACTAATCGGTAAATCTTTAAACCACAACCACAAAAAAATAGCGCCTTCAGGTTTGTGAATGTAATACGGCAAATCGCCCAGATGGTGTTTAAAAATTGCCACTGCTTTTTCCATGCGATCACGATAAAAAGGTGCAACAATTTCGCGGCTGAGTGCTAATATTTTTCCATCCTGCAGTAAATTATGTGCGAGGGCTGGGCCAAAATTTCCGCAAGCTAAATTTAAAATAGTGTTAGCTTTGGCGAAGGCATTGATGACTTGTGGGTTTGCAATCACAATGCCAGTACGCGCACCAGGTAACCCCAGCTTAGATAAACTTAATACCAAAATAGTGTTGCTATTCCAATGCGGTTTTATATCCGCAAATAAAATATTAGGAAAAGGTGTACCGTAGGCGCCATCGACAATCAGAGGCACTCCGTTTTCTAGTGCTAATGTATCAAGATGTTGTAGCTCTTCATCACTAATAACATTACCTGTAGGATTGGTGGGGCGCGAGACACAAACTGCGCCGGTGCGTTCAGTAATTTTTAGTTGACTGAAATCAACATGATATTTAAAAAAACCATCGCCAAGAATTTCAATTGTCGGGCGCGTCGCGGTGAAAAAATCATCGCTGATACCCAAATCGCTGTAGCCCAAATATTCCGGGGCAAGCGGAAATTGAATTTGTTTTTTAATGCCATTTTCAAACTCACCGGCAAACATATTAAATAAAATAAAAAATGCTGATTGGCTACCGTTAGCCAGCGCAATATTGTCACGCGTAAGTGGCCAGTTATATTCCTTGCTGAGCATAGATGCGAACGCATCCAATACATCCGCATCACCTTGCGGTGGTTGATAAACACCTAAAAGTTGATGCGCTTGCTGTGGATCAGAGAGAGTTTGTTCAAGTGCTTCGGCAAATGCAGCTTCCATTTCAGGAATCCGTGCGGGGTTGCCGCCGCCCATAAAAATCATATCGGGATTGGTGCGCAGGGCATCGCCTAAATCATCCATTAAGGTGACTATGCCAGCATTGCCGCTAAGTTTTTGACCTAATCGGGAGAATTGCATAAACACTTACCAACTTTTTAAAATCAGGCTGGCAATTTAACGCGGAAATGCATGGATGGGAACTGAAGAAATCAGTGCCATAAAAATTTCGTACTTACTCTGCCGCCGTGAGCCTACATAGACAGATTCGTGGCGAATCGAAAAGTGGAATTCATATCGCCAGAACTAAATCAACCCAAACTTACGCAACACTTCTTGCAGTTTTTCGGGGTTAACGGGTTTTTGAATAAACTCTATAGCGCCGAGTTTCGTGACGCGGGCATGGGCATCGGGTTGAATATCGCCAGAGATAACAATAATCATGCTATCGAGCCCTTCCGTTTTTACGGCTTCGAGTACTTGATAGCCATCCATTTCAGGCATGGTGAGATCCAGAAATACCATCTCACCTTTACCTTCACGAATGGCTTTAATACCTTCTAATCCATTGGTGGCAAAAGTAATATCAACATCCCAACCTTCCGGCAATGCGCGCGCAACTTGTTTACGCGCCATGTTCGAGTCATCACAAATAAGCAGAGGTATGGGCATAGTGAATTTTGGAGCCTGTAATTAAAAGAATAACCTGAGTATAGACAGGCATTTCCTATTAGATAGAAATATTTTTAGTGTCTCCAGCATCGCAGTCTCTAGCTTCAAAAAAGGCTTCTATTGTCATATTCAAAGACTCATTTTCAACCGCATCCAATTGCCCCAGATATTGCTGTGCATGCACAAGCCAGGGTAGATTTTTAAGGTGCGATACGTCAGCAGGTAACCGCTGCGAGGTACCCAAAAAATGCTTAATATCCCAAAGACTGAGGCGCGCCAAATCACGGCTCAAGACAAACTCATTTTGCTGGTTAGAGCTAATCACACTGTTGTTGAGTAAAATCTCACGCAAATGCAGCCATTGTTCCATTGACAAGCCGAGGTGCAATAATTGCGTATTAGTCACGGCTCGCCCCTTAAAAGAAGCTAGATGAAATTGCCACAACACCAATAAACAACCAAAAAAATCGGGATAACCACGATTTTTCAATCCCACTTGATAAAGGCTAATACTGCGCACAAATACGGCACCACCCAGCACTAACATCCAGCTAAGATTGATCCACAATAAAAATAAGGGCACTACTGCAAAGGCACCATAAATAAATTTAAGCGATGAATGAGTTACTACCCAACCAAAGCTTAATTTACATAATTGAAACGCCAACATAGTCAGTAACCCACCGAGGGCCGCATGGCTAATGCGAACCTTACAGTTGGGCACGGCAACAAATAAAAGCGTAAAAGCAGCGCTAGTAAACAACAATGGTAACCACTTGAATAATTGCGCGACTATATCGAAACTATCGTAGTTACCCACAAACATTTGCAAAGAAAGTAAATAGGTATTCATTACCAACGCCAACCCCAGTAATAAAGGCCCTAGACTCAGAATAGCCCAATAAAGTAAAAAATTAGATACACCACGGCGCCCACGCGGCACATTCCAAATGGCGTTGAAATGTTGCTCAATATTTTTGAGCATAAAATAAGCGGATGCCATTAAGAACACCACGCCAAATACGGTTAACTTGCGCGCTTGTTGAGAAAAGTCCTGAATATATTTAATCACTACCTGTTCATTACTAGGCAAAATGTTAGCAAATATCATGGTCTGAAACTGACTACCCACGACCTGAAAAGCTGGAATTATAGAAAACATTGAGTAAGTTACTGTCATTAGCGGCACTATGGCAAAGAGCGTCATATACGTCAGCGATGCCGCACTTTGCTGGCAGGACTTTTTGATATATAAGTCAACCGCGAGGGTCATAAAACTTTTCGCGATGTAAAAATATTGATAGGTTTTTGTTAACAACGATTTCACCGAAAACACGCCCTCTTTTAAGACAATTAACCGCTATAATGCAGCAGCCTATGGTTCACCCACATTATGGGAATTAAGAATGGTCACACTTTACCACAACCCACGCTGTGCAAAATCACGTGAAGCACTTACATTACTGCAAGCCCACACCCAAAAAATAAATGTGGTGCTCTATCTGGAAAACCCTCCTACCGCCAAAGCATTAAAAGAATTGCTGGCCATATTAAATATCAACGCGCGACAATTGTTGCGCAAAAGTGAAGATACTTATAAAGAACTTAATCTCGCTGATGAAAAACTCAGCGAAGCAGCACTGATTAAAGCAATGGTGTCGAACCCAAAACTGATTGAACGACCAATTGCGATTAATGGTAATAAAGCCATAATTGGTCGTCCCCCTGAAAATGTACTGAGTATTCTGTAAGGCAGCAACTTAATGACTCCCTATATATTGGTTTTATATTACAGCCGCAACGGCGCAACACTGGCGATGGCAAATCACATTGCGCGCGGCGTAGCCCTAGCAAACAGCCATAACGAAGCAATAAAAATCGAAGCACGCGTACGCACTGTGCCTGCGGTATCGCCCGTAACGGAAGCAACCGAACCCGGCATCCCACTGGCAGGTGCCGTTTATTGCAGCGAGGACGATTTAAAAAATTGTGCTGGATTAATTCTTGGCAGCCCAACTCGTTTTGGTAACATGGCTGCGCCGTTAAAATATTTTTTAGACGGCACCAGTAATGCGTGGGTTAATGGCGACTTAATAAACAAACCTGCAGCCGTATTTACCTCAACATCAACCTTGCATGGCGGACAAGAAAGTACACTGTTAACCATGATGCTACCGTTATTGCATCACGGCATGTTGATTACTGGCATTCCTTATAGTGAAGCCGCATTATCCAAAACAAAAACCGGCGGCACCCCTTATGGCGCGTCCCACTTAGCCGCGGGCAATAATGCCAGTGTACTAAGTGAAGATGAAATTGCACTTTGCCAGTCACTCGGCAAACGAGTTGCAAAAATTGCCTTGCAATTGGAGTCATTACACAATGAGTGAGTTACCTGCTACACATGAATTACCTACTGAATTACCTACGATGGACGAATTGCCAAACATGAATAAAATGCCAACACGCGCTGAACTTAATAGCGCGCTTGAACAGGTCAAGAAAAAATTAACCGCAAGCTTATGGATAACTCACAGCAGCTATACAGTCTTAATGCTACTCATTAGCTGGTTTAATTTTCAATCGCCCAACAATGGTTTCGCACTGTGGCTGTTTAAAATAATTCCACTTGCTATTTTTATTCCTGGATTTATTAAACAATATTACCGCAGCTACAGCTGGATTTGCTTTGCCATACTGCCGTATTTTATTTGGATAATCCCAATGGCACTTGGCCGTGGCGCATGGGGTGACTGGGCAATCGTCGCACTTATCGTGATTATTTTTAACGCCGCAATGATGACCAGCCGTTGGTTGCAACAGCAATCTTACTTACAATGGCAAATCGCAAACACACCTTCGAATGATGAATAAAGGAACCTCCTGTGAATTATCCTTATCAAAAACCACGCAGCTTTTTTCGCCGCTTTTTTAGCGGCCTATTTAACGGCATAGGTGCATTTATTACATGGCTACGCAATACCATAATGAATGTGATTTTTTTAATAATATTCCTTGGTATCATTTTTGCCATTGGCAGTAAAACGCAAAAGCCATTACCTGAAAAATTTGCCTTGCGTATAGCTCCCTCGGGCATGTTAGTAGATCAACGCAATTATATGGACACCGCGAGCATGCTGCTGAGCGATGAAAAGAAAGATGCCGAAACGTTGGTACGTGATGTTGTTGATGCAATTAATCGTGCTGCTGACGATAAGCGTGTCGACAGCATTGTATTAGAGCTCGGCGAATTGGATGGTGGTGGCATCACCAAAATGGAAGAAATCGGTCAAGCCTTAATTGCATTCAAAGCTAAACAAAAAACCATTCTCGCGATAAGTGATAACTACAGTCAAGATCAATACTATCTTGCCAGCTTTGCCGACGAAATTTATTTACACAGCATGGGTGAAGTGCAGTTAACTGGCTTTGGTCGCTATATTACCTATTATAAAAGCGCACTGGAAAAACTCGGCGTGAATGTGCATGTATTCCGCTCCGGAAAATATAAAGATTATGTAGAGCCTTACTTACGCGACAACATGAGTGACGAATCTCGCGAGCACAACAGCCAGTGGCTTAATCAATTGTGGGCACAATACACCAGCCGCGTTGAAGAACAGCGCAAACTACCCGCTGGCAGCTTGAATGAATTAATTAATCATTTAGATACTAAACTTGCTGCTGTAAATGGTGATAGCTCGCAACTCGCATTAAACGAACATTTAGTGGATAAATTAGTGGATCGAAAAACTATCGATAACTTATTGATTGAAAAATTTGGCAAAAGCAGCGATGACGATTTTTATAACTGTGTCGGAGTTCACGCTTACAATGCTGAAACAAAATCGCTCGGCTCATCCAAAGCTGACAAGATCGGCTTGCTAGTAGCCTCTGGTACTATTGTTGATGGCCACCAACCTGAAGGTACCATCGGCAGCGAAAGCTACGTAGAATTATTGCGCGGGATCAAAGACGATGACGATATTAAAGCCTTGGTCATTCGTATCGACAGTGGCGGCGGTAGCGCCTTCGCCTCAGAAATTATTCGCAGCGAAATTGCTGCCGTGCGCGCACAAGGTATTCCTATATTTATTTCAATGGGCACGGTCGCTGCATCCGGTGGTTATTGGATGGCAACCGCTGGCGATGAAATTTGGGCTATGCCCACCACCATCACCGGCTCCATCGGCGTCTTCGGTGCATTCCCCACATTAGAAAATAGTTTACAAAAAATTGGTTTAAATACTGATGGTATCAGCACTACCGAATTAGGCGGCGCCCCCAGCTTAGACCGTCCACTCGCGCCAAAAATGGCGAACGTGATTCAGTCAGGTGTAGATCACACCTATCAACATTTTTTAAAATTAGTTGCAGATGCACGTAAAAAAGAAGTTCCTGAAATTAACGAGATCGCCCAGGGCCACGTATGGACTGGCCAAAAAGCGCTGGAAATTGGCTTGGTAGATCATTTGGGAAATTTAAACGACGTGATTGCCGCCGCTGCTGCACATGTAAAAATTAAAGATTACTCCGTGAAGTTAATAACTCAAAAACTTTCACCTAAAGAAGAGTTAGTCCGTAAAATTGTGGGAGAAGATGCTCGTGGCTTTATTCCTAAAACACTCATTAAACCTTATGCAGATGTTGCAGCACTGCAACAGTTATCACCGTTATTAAAACCGTTAATGACGCTACAAAAAATGACTAACCCACAAGGAATTTATGCAAGTTGTTTAGAATGTTTGGCACCCTAATAATTTAGATGCTCAGTAAATAAAAAAGGTCAGCAGTTTGCTGGCCTTTTTTATTGGTAGCAAAAAATTACTCCCACCGCTGCATAGCTTGTTGATCTTTTTCTTGCGAATCTAACCAAACACTTCCATCCGCAGTTAATTCTTTTTTCCAAAATGGTGCGCGCGTTTTTAAATAGTCCATTAAAAATTCTGCCGAATGAAAAGCATCTTCACGATGTGCACTACTCACCCCAACAAAAACAATATTATCACCCAGATATAAATTTCCAATACGATGAATAATTCGCCAGCGCAAAATTTTCCAGCGTGATTGCGCTTGCGCAACAATCTCTTGTAATGACTTTTCTGTCATCCCGGGATAGTGCTCCAACTGCAGGCCCTGCACTTCGCGGGCTAAATTTAAATCGCGTACGCGCCCAACAAAGGTAACTACGGCACCAGCGGCAGTGTCGTTAGCAACAAGTGCCGCATATTCATCACCCACATTAAAATCGTTTTGTTGAATAGAGATCATATTAGCCTCCGGTAACCGGCGGAAAAAAAGCAACCTCGTCACCCGATTGCAAAACTTGCGAAACTTTTACAATAGTTTGATTAACGGCCATCAATAATTTTTCATTATTTAAAAATTCTGCCCAAAGCGGATGCTGCCCTGTTAAATACTCATGCAATTGCGCAAGGGTTTGCGCATCGCTCTCAGCAACACTCAATTCTGCGCATTGCAATTGCTCACGTAGTTGTGCAAAAAATAAAACTTTAATCATGGCTGTTACCCAATTGCGCTGCCTGATTGATTTGTGAGGTCACGTCGATAGTGACCTCGTCGACCACCTGACTTTTCCAACAAACAAATTTGTTCAATCACCATATTCATGTCAATGGCTTTACACATATCATAAATAGTCAGTGCGGCAACGCTGGCCGCGGTGAGCGCTTCCATTTCCACTCCAGTTTGCCCGGTAAGCTTGCAAAGCGTATTTATTTCAACGCAATTTTCTTGAACATTTACCGCAAAATCCACGCTGACTTTACTGAGCGCAAGCGGATGACAGAGTGGAATTAAATCTGCACATTTTTTGGCAGCTTGAATACCGGCAATACGCGCAACGGCGAGCACATCGCCTTTTTTCAACGCGTTGGCTTGAATTTGCGCAAGCGTTTCGGCGCGCATACACACCCGTGCAAATGCACGAGCTTCACGTACAGTTGAAAGTTTGTCAGACACATCAACCATACTGGCTTTGCCTTGTGAATCTATGTGCGTTAATACCATGAGAGTTTTCCTATATCGGCAAGAACAGCCAGCCACAACAGCTAGAGAGAACAGATTGGAGTATGATAAACGCCCCTTGTGATTGCGTCAGTAATCATTTTTATTTCAATTAAAGAATCTATTGCAACCACTATGATCGCTTCTGCTCATACACCGCAACAATCAGCAACATCCCCACTCAACCGTCGGTTTACGGCTGCGCCCATGATGGATTGGTCAGATTCACATTGCCGTAGTTTTTGGCGTTTACTCACCAAAAAAACCGTGTTTTACAGCGAGATGATTACCACAGGTGCCATTATTCATGGTGATCGCAAACGATTTTTGGATTTCAACGCCTGCGAACACCCCTTAGCCCTTCAACTAGGCGGCAGCGATCCTAAAGCCTTGGCTGAGTGTGCGCGTATCGCCGAAGATTGGGGCTACGATGAAGTAAACCTCAACTGCGGCTGCCCCAGTGATCGAGTACAAAACAATATGATTGGCGCCTGTTTAATGGCCGAACCCAAGCTAGTCGCAGATTGTATCGCCGCGATGCAACGCGCCGTAAAAACTCCCGTTACTATCAAACACCGTATCGGGATAGACGACATGGAAGATTACACAGGCTTGGTCGATTTTGTCAGTACCGTTGCAGAAACTGGCTGTAAGACTTTTATTGTTCATGCCCGCAAAGCCTGGTTAAAAGGCTTAAGCCCCAAAGAAAACCGTGAAGTTCCACCATTGCAATATGACAAGGTTGTGCAGCTAAAAAAAGATTACCCCGCCCTTGAAATCATCATTAATGGTGGCATAACTACCTTAGAACAATCACTTTCGCTGCTGACAGAAGTTGATGGTGTAATGCTTGGCCGTGAGATTTATACTAACCCTTATTTGTTAGCGGAAGTCGACCAAAAAATATTTGGCTCTACACAAAAGATTGTTAGCCGGGAAGAAGTTATTGAAGGTTTTATCGACTATGCCGAAGCGCAATTGCACCAAGGCATACGCTTAAATTATATAACACGGCACATTTTAGGTTTGTATCAAGGCATGCCCGGAGCACGCCGTTTTAGACGAGTTATTTCTGAGCAAGCTCACAAACCAAATGCCGGCATTGAGGTAATAAAACAAGCCTTAGCCGCATTAAATGAGGTACCATTTGGTAATGCAATGAGTAGCAACTTAAATGAATAGTTGTACTCTAATTATTTATCACCAAGGCATTTAATAGCTTCGCGTTTTATGAAATAAGATTGCTTTAATGCGTGTGCGCTAAAGACCATACTATACATTCCACTTTTATTAGGAACTCTATCGTGACCAGTAAACTTGACCAATTGAAAAAATTTACCGATGTCGTAGCCGATACTGGCGACATTGATGCTATTCGCCAGTACAAACCTATGGATGCAACAACTAATCCATCTCTCGTGTATAAAGCTGCGCAAATGCCGCAATATCAAGCATTAGTAACTTCAGCAATTAATGCCGCCAAAAGTATTACCAATAGCGCCGAACAATTAAGTGCCGCTTGCGATCATTTGGCTGTTGGTATTGGCCTGGAAATTTTAAAAATTGTTCCTGGGCGCGTGTCTACTGAAGTTGATGCACGCTTGTCATTTGACACCAAAGCCAGTATTAATAAAGCACGCCACCTGATTGAGCTTTATGCAAAGGGCGGTGCGGATAAATCGCGCGTGCTAATTAAATTAGCATCTACATGGGAAGGTATTCGTGCGGCTGAAATATTAGAAAAGGAAGGTATTAATTGTAACCTCACCTTATTATTCGGCTTTAACCAGGCAGCAGCTTGTGCAGACGCTGGCGTATTTTTAATCTCCCCTTTTGTCGGCCGTATTTTAGATTGGTATAAAACCAATACTGATAAAAAAGAATATACCGCCGCAGAAGACCCTGGCGTCATATCAGTTCATCACATTTATAACTACTACAAACAACATGGTTACAACACTGTTGTTATGGGTGCAAGTTTCCGTAACCTCGGCGAAATTGAAGCTTTAGCCGGTTGTGATCGCTTAACGATTAGCCCACAATTTTTACAAGAATTGGATCAAGACCACAACGAACTAAAACGCGTTCTTTCTCCTAATAATACTGGTGATGTCATTACTAAACTCATCGAGTCTGAGGCTAGCTTCCGCACCGGAATGAATCAGGATGCGATGAGCAATGACAAATTAGCAGAAGGTATTCGCGGTTTCGTGAAAGATCAAATTAATCTCGAAAATTTGTTGAAAGCTCGCACTCAATAAAATTAAGTCTCGCACTTACGCTAAGTTTCATACTGCAGCCATCGAAGAGAGTCGCATGCTCAACAAAATTTCTGCGTTTTTTGAACGCCACCTGCAACCTGCCGGTGGCGTTTCTGCTTCGCTTTCGTACGAACAAAAACAATTAACTATTGCCGCTTTATTGATTGAAGTCGCAATGGCTGATCATGTATTCAACGAACACGAATTGACATCGTTGCAACAATTACTCAAGCAAAAATTTTCACTGAGTGATGTGCAAATCAATGAACTCATTGAATTAGCAAGAGAAGAGTCTGCAGAAGCCACCTCATTGCATCAATTTACTCAATTAGTTCATCAATATTGTGACGATACAGAAAAATTTGAATTGTTAGTTTCGATGTGGGAATTAGCTTTTGCAGATGATAACCTGGATAAATACGAGGAATATATTATTCGCAAAGTAGCGGATTTGATTTACGTTTCACATTCGGAGTTTATTCGCGCAAAGAAAATTGCAAAAATCAAAAAATTTAACGCGGCACAGTAATAAAGATTTTTTAATGCTATCACTAGGGCTTTTCAAGCATCGCTACGAGATTACGAAATGTTTCGTGATTTTTTTCGTTGAGCCCCATTAATATCTTGTGCGCTTCAAGTACCTTCTCTTTAACTTGATTTTCATCGCATTCGATTGCCGTTAGATTTTTTTCTGGCGTAAATTCTACTTCAAGCTTATCTACAATAGTGAAAATATCAGCGAAACCCATTGTCTGTAAAATACGCTGGATACTCGCATTGGTCGCCAAAATCAACGGCGTTATGTCGCGCTTTTCTTGTGCCAACAAGGAAATTTTTGCCATCAGGCCCAACGTCGTACTATCAACCGCTTCTGCTTCCGACAGGTCAAACAACACCGATGAGAAGTTAGGTTCAGCAAGCATTGTATTGATGAATCTATCAAAGGAAATACAAAGAGTAAGACGTACATCACCGGTCATCTTAATGACATAAACACCCACGTGGTCGGCTACTAATATCTGCCCGGGACGCATTCTATTTACCTCGACTAATAATAAGGATGGCAATATCATCTGGCGACTCGCCATCATCATCAACCTGTAAAGTATTGCAGACAGATTCAAGACTGCCACTTGTTGTTGCGATTTTTTCTAATAATTGCGCTTCTTTTTCCTGAAGCATATGGGCGGGTAAAATCTCCAGCACCCCATCCGAAAAACATAGCAGAGAAAACTCTTGCGGTAATTGCAAGCTATACACCTGCCAAGTCACCTCTTTGAAAATACCTACGGGCTTACCCATACCCTCAAGATAAATACTACTTTCTGCTGTTTGCAATATTGGCATGGGTAAATGCCCGGCTACTGAATAGTTCATTTTTTGAGTATGTGTATCAATAACGCCAACAAAAAAAGTTAAATGATGATTTAAGCGCGTTTCTTTAATTTCTCGGTTGACTGTTTGCAGTAATAGGTTAGTGCCGGTAGCAAAAGACTCTTCATTACCAAATAAATCTTCTTCTCGCACCATGCGGCTCACGAGATGTTTTAACCAGATAGTGACAAAAGCAGAGGAAGAACCATGGCCTGAAACATCGGCAAGATAAAATGCGAGGTAACGTTTTTGAATATGAGCGTAGTCAATGAAATCGCCACTTAAAAACAGGGATGGTGCTACATAATGTTCAGCTTGGTAATAATCTTTGGTTATCAATCGTTTAGGCATTAAACGCTTTTGAACCTGTTTACCGGCTAGTTGATCGCGCTCCAGTACTCGCAAACTTTCGCGCAATTCACTATTGGCGCCTTCTAATTGCTCTCGGTAACGCTGATTCTCTATCAGTAAATCTTGTCGCTCTAAAGCTTTATTGATGGCATGTACGAGCATTTCCATATCAAGAATAGGCTTAATCAAATAATCACTCGCCCCCAATCTTAACGCCCCCACCACATCACCCAAGCTACCCGCACCGGAAATGATAATCACAGGTAAAAACGGCTGAGCTTGCTTAACTTGTCGCAATACTTGAAGGCCATCTGCACCCGGCATACGTAAGTCAGTAATGACCAACTCGGGCTGGAACTGTTGAATCGCACCGTTCAATTGCGTAGCATCAGCGGCCTCAAAAACCTCAAAACCACTGTCTTCCAAATAAACTGCGATACTGCGACAAACCAATATGTCATCATCAATAATAAGCAGTTTTCTGCGTATCCCAGTCATTTGTATGGCTTCTCGAGTTGTTAAACGTGCATGCCTGAATTGGCGCACAACACTACTCTTCTGACCGTCAAGTCGCAAGCAATTCCGCGTTCAATCTAGCGCCCAAAATGGTGCAGCTGATAACATGCGTTTTGTTTGCAAAATAATCCCTGCGCGCTAAAAGTTTTTCAATTACACATTAAGCTGACACTTTCAGTTTTCGTTGTTTTTTAATTCTCTGTGCTACACTCTTCAGGAGATTTGCAGGACATTATATAACCAACCATCGCACCCCAGTGATAACAAGATCATAAGATGACGAGGATTGAATATGAGCTCTATTGACAAAGGCTTTAGTGAAAAACGCGATTTTATCCGCATGAAAATCAGTGCGCCCTTGAGTGCTACACTTTCACATGGCGAAGGAGTTATAGACGGATTATGCCGCGATTTAAGCGGCGGAGGTATGCAGGTTGAAACCAAAACTAAAATCGCATTAGATACTGAATTGGTCGTTGAAATATCGTCTGACCACGGCCACAACCCAACCCTGCATGCTCGTGTCAAAGTAGCTCGCTGTACCGAAGACCAAAGCCAAGGCTTTTTATTAGGGTTAGAAATTCTCGAAATACTTAAATAGCCTGAAACGCGAGAGTGGGTTTGGGCTAATAACCATCCCCGTCTCCACTCTCACCTGAACCAAAACTATCTTCAACAACTCCATCATTAATCAGATAGTTACGACGCTGCAAATAAACATCGCGAATGAATACATATTTATCGCCAGTGATACTTTTTTCCAATGGCAGATAACCAGCACGCGTATTTAGGAGCGAAGTCGCTCTAACTGTATTACTTGTCGGAACATGATCAATGTAAGATTTTGGATCTGAGTACCAGTCAACGGGCAAGGCGACCGTGTCGCGCAAGGTACTTGGCCCTAAAAGAGGTAATACAACATAAGGCCCCGATTTCACGCCCCACACCGCAAGAGTTTGACCAAAGTCCTCACCCTCACCATTTTGCAAGCCCATATGCTGTGCGACATCAAACAATCCGGCTACCCCTAGAGTTGTATTAATAAGTAACCGCCCACTATTGTGCGCTGCATGGGATAATTTGCCTTGCAACACGCCGTTTAAAGCACTCGGCACTTCAAGAATATTAGAGAACACATTGGCGACCCCTTGGCGAAAAAAGCCAGGGGTGAGCCTTACATAAGCTTTTGCCAAAGGTTTGAGAAGGTACTTGTCTGCTTTTAAATTAAAACCAAACATGGCGCGGTTATAACCTTGCCACGGATCAACATTGGCTGCAGCAGGCGGCGCCAATATTGCATCAACCGATGAAGGCGCCACTGCAGAATTAGTGTCTGAAGTATCTGCTGTAGTTTGTGCTTTAGCATTCAAAGCAAAAACAAAAAATAAGAAAAAACCAATAAGCTTAAGCGACGAAATTTTCATTTATCTCACTGATGCACCGATAGTGCATGGCTACTAACAGGATTGAGCGGCACCTAGGAGCGATACCCCAAAGCCAACCACTTTACCCAATCACTGCCTTAGCAACAAGTATTAGCACGTCAGTAACCGGTATTGTTTCTAACTTAGAGGCAAGAGTAGGTGAGCTCCAGCTGCAACAGCTGAGTTTCAGTGGGCAAATAACGCTCTTTATCTAGCACAAATCCTTTAGCACACTCTCGAGCTGCTTTGCGGATCAGCTCATAGCGAACACTTACTAATTGTTGCGCTACACCAAACTCCGCACTTACCACATGAGGCAAAATTGCTTTTGCTGTTACAGTATCAGCAGTTGCTTTTACACTTTCGCGGCTTGCAGCTACGTCAAGCTTTTCAATTTTTGTTTCAGTGTCTACTTTTTTATTAGTTGATACTTTTTCTTTATTAGCAATGGCACGATGTAAAACACCGTTTAATCCCGTATTCGAATAATCACAATCCCCATTCGCATTGCTACCTAATCTATCAGCAGCATCTACCGCTGACTCACATTCGGCCTTCATTTCATCCGCAAAAACAAGCGTTGTCATTAACCAAAACAAGTTGCACAACAAGAATTTTTTTAACATTTTTTACTCCCACAAAAACGCAAAAAGGGTGCCGAAGCACCCTTGATAACTTACTTGAAAATTAAAAAGAGAATTCCATTGCTAAGCCAACCCACTTGTCATCATGCTCAAGCTTCGTATCATATAATTTAGTAGCAGTGTTGAAACCATCATCTTTCAATGTAGTAAAGTAACCGGTTAACTTGGTGCTTTTCGACATTTTGTAGTCAGCTCCAATACTCGCCGTGTTGCCGCTTTGCTTAACAGCAGAATTGCCACCGGCAACCTTTCCGGTATCTACCATATCAGATGTGCCGTACTGACCTTTTACAGCCCATTTATCCGTAATATTATAGATCGCCGATACCATTTTGCCATCCAGCGTCTCATTGCCATTGCTATTGGCTACGCCATTGTCGTAAGTTTCGTACATAACTCCCAATACAACTGGACCAAGTAGAAAACGACCCACAAGACGCACAATGTCAGTATCTAGTCGAGGCGTTGGTGCAAAAGTCTGAGCCGAATTCGCAATGGACACATTATGATCCGCAGCCAAAGCTACATAAATCGCTTTAGTATCGTAAACCAGTGAATGCGTATAACCATTTTTTGCAGTATTTTCATAGCCTTGCTCACTGCTTACATAAGCATTGTTATACGTTATATGAAAAAAAGCAGGTGTGGAATATTGAATAATATTTTTGGCGCGGGTTTCACCTTGAAATACATTTTTCCAATCACCAGTCATATCTTTAAATACATCTGTTTTTTCTTGCGCAAGCTTCAATGGAGTATCAAACATCCCTGCTTTAACAGTACCAAAATTTCCTTGTAAACCAATGAAGGTATTGCGTTGGGAAAAAGGATTGCCATCAATCTTACAAGTCGTTGTAGTCTTGGTAGTTGCTGCTGGTACTGTAGTGACGCTAGTGGAAGTCGCGTCGCATTTATCATTTAATTTTCCGTCATCCGCACCAATTTTCAATTCATATTGATAAATAGCTTTCAAACCATCACTAATCTCTTCGCTACCTTTAACACCAAGGCGAGATTCATTATTTCTTATATCAGTGAAAGTACCACTAACACCTGGAGTAAAGTTTTTAACGTCAGTATTTTCAAACGCTAACCATGCCTTGCCATAAACAATAACATCAGCAAATGCCGCCGATGGCACAATGGAAGCAATAACTAACGGTAATAGAGCTTTTTTCATGAGGCTGTCCCCTAAGTTTTAATAAATATGGTTTACAGTAAAAAACTGTTGGCAAATATGACGCTTTTGTTGCGTTCTGGCGTGCATTATGTGGCGCTTATATTGCAGTTGTATGACAGTGATGGCAAGAAAGGGGGTAATCAATAATTTTTATGTTGTTTTTGGTGCCATGACTTTCGCTGAGCGGAAACAGGTTCTTAGTCAAACCACTTACTTTAATTTTTATTTTTTATGCTGTAACAAATCTACCTGCTTTACATCTACTATTGGTAGTTGAGGTTTATAGATATCCCCTCAACCTTCTTTAAAACTTACCCACTTAACGATTGGAGATTTACGATATGAACAATAAAACTACTCAAGCTCTAGTACTGGCTGCTGCAACTTTATTTTCTGCAGGTATGGCTTTTGCTGACGACAAAGCGGCTGCTCCGTCAGAAGGTTTGGTAAAATGCGTTGGCGCCAATGCATGTAAAGGCCATTCAGCCTGTCAAACTGCCAGCAATTCGTGCAAAGGACAGAATAGTTGCAAAGGCAAAGGCATGGCGGAAACCACCGCAAAAGATTGTAAAGCAAAAGGTTTGCAAGAACTTAAATAGCTTTCCTGTAAAAATCATTATCTTGTAAAGATCAATAAAGGCTGTAGAAGTCTCTCTAACTTCTACAGCCTTTTTAATAGATTCAATTTCTGGAATCACCATGTCAAGTAAAACACTGCTGCAGCCGCACTTGGGGTTTGGTCTCGGTTTACGCCGCGAACATTATATTGATCTCATTGATGGTCATCCCGCCGTCGACTGGCTGGAAATACTCACTGAAAATTACATGGTGCCAGGCGGCAAGCCGCTTTATTATTTGGATAAAATCCGCGAGCACTATCCGCTAGTAATGCATGGAGTGTCTTTATCCATTGGCAGCGTTGATCCATTGAATATGGACTATTTACGCGAATTAAAAACTCTCGCTCAGCGAGTAAAACCTAAGTGGATTTCTGATCATTTATGTTGGACTGGCACACAAGGAATAAATTTACACGACTTATTACCGCTACCCTATACTCAAGAAGCGCTACAACACCTTATTACTCGGGTAAGCCAAGTCCAGGACTTTCTTGGCCAACGCATCCTGCTGGAAAATGTCTCCAGCTATTTAAGTTACCAACACTCAACCATTTCTGAGTGGGAATTTATGCGCGAACTTGCCACCAAAGCCGACTGCCTAATTTTACTCGACATTAACAATATCCATGTTAGTGCGCATAATCATAACTTTGACCCTCTCACTTATTTAGACGCCATGCCTGCAGAACGCATACAACAAATTCATCTCGCTGGCCATTTAAATAAAGGTGACTATAGTATAGATACGCATGACCATGAAATAGTCGATGCGGTTTGGTCACTCTATGCCGATGCCATAGCAAAATTTGGCCAGATTAGTACGATGATTGAGCGAGATGACGATATCCCCCAGCTGGATACCTTGCTGGCCGAATTGCAAACTGCCCGCAATATTTCGGCACAAGCACTTGCCAATAATCGTCGTTTACAAAATCACTATTAACAGCAATCCAACTAGCGAGTACTTACTATGAAAAATATCTGCGGCACTTTTTTAAAAGCAACCCTTCTTTGGCCAGAAAAAGTTTCTACTTATTTAACATGGCTAGCGCCCTTAATGGCGCGTTTAATTGTTGGCGAAGTATTTATTGTTAGTGGTTTGGGCAAACTTAATAACCTGGAAATTGTCACTGGAAATTTTATTTCCTGGGGAATTCCGTTACCACATGTTTTAACTCCTTTTGTTGCAGGTGCCGAATTTGTAGGCGGTTCGCTATTAGTACTGGGCCTACTAACACGAATATCCGCAGGCATGCTGGGTGTAATAATGATAGTGGCAATTTACAGTGCCTTATGGCCGCAAGTTAACTCCATTGATACATTCTTCGGCTTTGAAGAAATGGCCTATCTCGCATTGTTTACATGGCTTGCCATTGCTGGAGCAGGCAAGATATCCGTTGACCATTGGTTATTAAAAAATTGCCGAACTTCTGAATAATAAACCTCTGAATAACTAGCTTCTGAGTAAACATAATGCACAGTTTGACGCTTGCAGAACTCCAAAATACTCTGCAACAATATTTACTACATCAGCAAAACAATATTGACTCGCTAACGTTAGAGACTGCCGCTTTTACGCGGCAGCAGCGTTTGGCGATTTATTATGACGCCTATCGTCTGCGTTTAATTGATGCGCTGCATAACGATTTTCCTGCTTTGGAAATGACACTTGGTACAGAAGATTTTGCGCAACTTATGGCAGAATATATTGCTCAGCATCCATCGCAACATCCATCCTTACGTTGGATGGGTGGAAAATTACCACTGTTTTTACGCACTCATCCAACAGGGCAGCAACAATCAGCTATTTTTGAACTAGCTGAATTTGAGTGGGCACAAATCATGTCGTTTGATGCCGAGGATTCAGTGCCAGCAACATTAGATGACTTACGTTTGTTAAAAAATACCCAATGGTTAGATTTACAGTTAGAGTTTCAACCATCACTACAAATAGTCAGTTGCTTTAGTAATGCACCTAATATATGGAATGCTGCAATAAAAGATGAATCTCGTATTGCAATAGAAACGTCTAGCGAAGAAAAAACCTGGTTAATATGGCGATCCGAATTACAAGTCGTTTACCGAGTTATGAATCAATCGGAAACCTGGTGCTTACAAGCATTCTCAAACCATAAAAACTTCGCTGATGCCTGTGAAGGATTATGCGAATGGTTCCCCGTAGACCAGGTACCACTCAAAGCCGCGCAATATTTACAGCAATGGCTGCAGGATGGCCTAATTAAATCAATTATTGCACCACCAATAGAAAATTCTCATTGATTATTTTTGTTGCAGCACAAGCTCCCACTGCTTATCCAAACGCTTTGCCGATATAGGAATTAATGTTTTCACTGCCTGTGCAAATAGCGATACCCGCAATTCTTCCACCCACCAACGATATTCTTGCAGTGCTGCATTTTGCTCGATAACGAACTCGCCCTCTTTCTCTACATATTCTGCAAAATTTTTCCAATAAGTCTGAACTTCAGCCAAGGCAAGTTTATCTTTTTGAGGATTAAGTGCCGCCTTTTCCAAACGTAGTTGAATTGCGCGTAAATAACGTGGGTATTGACGCACCCATGTGGCGGGGGTTTTGTACAGCAAACCGATAAAAAATAATTGTTGCAACTGCTGATTAATGTCATTCAAAATAAATGCAAGGGTTAAAACATTTTTTTGTTGTTTAATCTGTTTTTTTATTTCTACCAACAATTTTAAACTAACTAATAAACTATTTGATAGTTCCTGCGCATGCTCGATTAATTTATCGCGCACCAAAACCAAACACTGTTCAAATTCCACCGCTGATCGAGGTAATTGACCTTGATCAGTCAGTGCTATTTGCTTAATGGAAGCTAAAATTAAATCATCAATGACTTGTGTGCGCATACCTATACCGGCGAAGGTTAATACAACATCCTGCCCCTTTAGCAATTCTTTTTGTAAATATTTAACAGTTTGAGTTGACTGTAAAAAAATTAAACGTGCAATTCCACGTTGCGTAATATGCTGAGCCTGCTGCGGATTATCTAAAACTTGCAAAGCAACCGATGTATTTTTATCAACTAAAGCCGGATAAGCACGAAGGCTCATACCACTACGTTGCAATTGTATGCTGGCTGAAAGCTCACCAAAATCCCAAGCCACAATATTATCTTTTTCAATATCAATTGCAGCGGATTGAATATTTTGTTGGACACGCTCACGGTATTTTTCACGCAGCTTGGTTAAGTCGCGATCACTGGCAAGCAACTTACCTTTTTCATCCACTACTCTAATATTAAAAAGATAGAAGTTATCGACTTTAATATCTAGCCACACCTCTTTGGGCACATCAATTCCCGTTTGACGCTTCAACTGAAAAGCGAGGGATTCAGTTAAAGGTTTATTATCTGGCGCCATTGCCGCTAAAACTTTGTCCACCACATCTGGCACCGGCACAAAATGTTTACGTATATTTTTTGGTAAGCTTTTCACTAAATTGATGCACTTATCGCGCACCATACCTGGCACCAACCACTCCAGACGTTGCTCTGGCACTTGATGCAACACGCTAACGGGTACATGAATACTTACCCCATCATCCAAATGATTTGGTTCAAAATGATAGCTCAGTGGGAATACCATGCCACGCCATTCCAATTCATTGGGAAATTGAGCATGAGTAACGTCATCAGCATCGTGGCGCATAAGCGTTTCACGCGTGATAAATAAAAGCTGTGGATTCGTTTGTTCGGCTTTTTTACGCCAGCTTTCAAAACCCGCAAAATTAACAATGCTTTCTGGTATTCGCTCATTATAAAAATCAAAGATAACTTGCTCGTCAGCTACGATATCGCGTCGCCGCGCTTTCGCTTCAAGATCTTCCAATTCTTTTAAAAGTTTTTCTTGATGGGTAAAAAAATCAACTGCTACAGGTTTTTGTTGTAGCGATTTTTGTTGTAAGTTTTTTCTTTTGGGATGTTGTCCGTACTGCCCTTCCACAAATGCCGCACGAATAAAAATTTCCCGACACAGGAGCGGATCTATATGGCTGTAACTAACGCTCTGCTTCTCAATAATGACCAAACCATAAAGACTGACTTTTTCATATGCCATCACCTGCCCACTATTACTACTGTAATGTGGTTCAATATATTGGCGCTTTACTAAATGATTAGCCGCAGCTAATACCCACTCTGGCTCAATTTTGGCGACTGTATGAGCAAATAATTTTGAAGTTTCAAGCAATTCAGCAGCCATAATCCATTTAGGCGTTTTTTTAATTAACGACGAACCGGGGAAAATGGAAAACTTGCGGTTGCGCGCTCCGAGGTACTCTCGTTCCTCGTGGTTAAAACCTAAATTGCCCAACAAACCGCAGAGCAAAGCCTTATGTATTAAATCATGAGTAGCAGGTTCATGATTGATTCTAAAACCAAGGTCTTTGACGGCAATACACAACTGGTGATGCACATCGCGCCACTCGCGCAACCGCAAATAAGAAATAAATTCTTTTTTGCATAACTTTCGCAATTGATTTTGATTAAGTTCCTGACGCTGGGTTTCTACATAATCCCAGAGATTCACAAAACCGATAAAATCAGAATTTTCTGCCCAAAAACGACGATGAGATAAATCTGCAGCCTGTTGTTTTTCAATCGGACGTTCACGAGGGTCTTGCACAGACAGCGCACTAACAATAATTAATAATTCACGTAAGCAAGATTGATCATGTGCAGCTAATACCATGCGCGACAAACGTGGATCAAGTGGCAGCTTGCTTAACTGCTCGCCTACAGCAGTTAATTTATTATTGTCATTAACTGCCTGCAATTCTTCCAGCAATTTAAAGCCATCACTAATCAACCGATGATCAGGGCTATCAAGAAAGGGAAAGTGATGAATATCGCCCATACGCATTTTCAGCATTTGTAAAATAACAGCTGCCAGATTTGTACGCAAAATTTCTGCATCGGTAAATGCTGGGCGACTATTAAAATCTTCTTCGCTAAATAGACGAATGCAAATTCCTTCTGCAATACGACCACAACGACCTTTACGTTGATTTGCACTTGCTTGCGAAATGGGCTCAATGGGTAAACGTTGAATTTTGGTACGATAGGAATAGCGGCTGATGCGCGCGAAGCCAGGGTCAATCACATAGCGAATACCGGGCACAGTAATCGATGTTTCTGCCACATTAGTTGCCAACACCACACGTCTCCCGGTGTGCGGTGAAAATACTTTTTGCTGTTCGGCCAAACTTAAACGCGCATAAAAAGGTACCACTTCCATATGCGAAAATTGTGCTTTACGTAAAACTTCCGCCGCTTCACGAATTTCACGCTCACCGCTTAAAAAAATTAAAATATCGTCGCCACGCGCGCCCTTATTAATTTTTTCATGCAATTCAATTTCATGTATTGCATCAACCATAGCAGAATATTGATCTGGCTCAATTTCACTTTCTTCATCGATATTTTCTAGCAGGGGTCGATACCAAATATCTACCGGATAAGTTCGACCAGACACTTCGATAATAGGTGCATTATTAAAATGCTGCGAAAAACGTTCAAGATCGATGGTGGCAGAAGTGATAATAAGTTTCAAATCCGGGCGACGTGGCAATAACTGTTTTAAATAACCGAGTAAAAAATCAATATTTAAACTGCGCTCATGGGCCTCATCAATAATTAAGGTATCGTATTTATTGAGGTAAGGATCATTTTGAATTTCAGCTAACAAAATACCATCAGTCATCACTTTAATTAATGTATTTTCATTCGACTGATCGCTAAAACGAACTTGATAACCTACTTTTTCTCCAAGAGTAGTATGCAACTCTTCCGCGATGCGACTCGCCACAGTATGCGCCGCAATACGGCGCGGTTGAGTGTGACCGATCAACCCTTTAGTACCGCGATTTAATGTTAAACAAATTTTAGGAATCTGCGTGGTTTTACCTGAGCCGGTTTCACCTGCCAAAACCACTACCTGATTCGCAGCAATAGTCGCCGCTATGTCTTCACGTTTTTCACAAACAGGCAGGTTGGGAAATTCAATAACCGAGGGTATAAGTTGCTGGCGGAAAGCGACTGTTGCCTGCGAGCGCGATAATTGCAGCTGCCATTTTTCTAACATTTTCTCGTAAGGTTTTTGTGCCCGGGCCAACTTTTCAATTTCTTGCAAACGGCGTTGCAAAATGTGCTGGTCTTTTACCATCACATTAGCAATTGATTGTTTGAAATCCAGCCACTTATTTGTCATGCCAAACTTACCTTACAAAGTTGGCAAGCATAATAGCAAAAACCCGGCAGTACCGGGTTTTTTGTCGACTTTCAACGAAGTTGAAATAAAGAATACCGTTTAAGAGGAATTCGTTAAAAACTACTCCAATAAGCTTCGCAACATCCACGCGGTTTTTTCATGCAGCTGAATACGTTGTGTGAGTAAATCTGCGGTAGCTTCATCACTCGCCTTTTCAACCACAGGATAAAGTGAGCGTGCGGTGCGCACTACCGCCTCTTGCCCCTCGACTAAAATACGGATCATATCTTGCGCCTTGGGAATGCCTTGCTCTTCCTTAATACTACTTAATTCAGCGTATTGTTTGTAGGTACCAGGAGCAGGAAAACCTACTGAGCGAATGCGCTCGGCAATTAAATCTACCGCCAACGCAAGTTCCGTGTATTGCGTTTCAAACATAAGATGCAGTGTTTGAAACATTGGACCGGTAACATTCCAATGAAAGTTATGGGTTTTTAAATAGAGCGTGTAAGTATCCGCCAATAATCTAGATAGACCTGTAGCGATTTCTTCACGATTTTCAGGGGTAATGCCAATATTGATGTTCATAACGCTGAGCTCCGTTCACAGGTTGTTGAGAGTACTGTTTCAAATTAGATGATTACCATCAAAGAAACCAGTTAAGTTTGTTTATGGCCGCTATGCAGTATAACTATTAGTGTGAGCTAGTTGTGAGCAAATGAATTATGAATAAATCCCATGAGTATCCAACCGCGCTTACGTTCGCGATAGCGCAAATAAACATCGCCAATATCTTGCGGAACTTGCTCCGCGGAAAAACATGTAAACCCGACATTCTCATAAAAATGTTGCAAGGGTGTTGAGGTAAAACAGAAACAATTTGTTGGTACCAGCTGCAGTAAAATTTCTGTAAGGAAATGTGATGCAATGCCCTGCCGCCTATAATTTGGTGAAACGCATAAATTTCGCAATAGATAGGTATTTGATTGTTGCAAAATTAAACGCGCGGCAGCGATAATTTTTCCATTCAGGGTAAAACTATACACTCGATCAAGGCGGCCACATTTAACGCTATATTTACTCTCAGCATAAAATCGTTCGACCAGTGGTAAATATAGTTCTTCAACGATGTTCAACCGATAAGTACTAACAGGCAAGATAACAGATTCGTTAATTTTTCATTTCCTTCATTATTCGCTGCATTTATGTTTCATCCTCCATATCATCCAGAGGGAATAAAGTATCCATTGAGGTAGCCTCGTTCATAGGAATATTGGCGGGCTTTTCTTCATTCAAATTAATTTTCATTTTTCCTGATGAATTTTTGTCAGCCACCTTTGCCGTACCTGGTTTGGCGTCCATCGTCAAAGTTTTTTCAAGCTCTGCAAGTTCATCCTTAACTTTGCTACCAAAAAACATTCGATAGGCAAAGTAGCCCAACGCAATAATCAATAAATTGCCAACAGCAATAGCAACATACAAAACCTTATTACTACCCACATCTGGTGTCGATGTAGGGAGTTTTACTGGCGCAGGCGTTTCCACTTTTGTTGGTGCAACAGGTTCTGGAGGTTTTACTTGAATCGCTTTTTCCTGGTAAGAAAATGTTTCCGCATTAACGCTTTCATCAAACTCATCACCTTCAACCATTTCACCGAGGGCATGAAAGCTAATATGGTACTCAGCCGTCTGTTCTGGAGAGAAAGCAAACTCCCAGTGATTGCCATCAATTAATTCCAATTCTCGATCACTATTATTATTTTTCGAATTTTTTACAGCAGCAGTCAGTTTAGTTTTACTTAAATTAACTAATTTTTCATCCGCACTAACTTTATAGCTATAGGTTATTTTCCCATCTGCAGCTGTACTATTACTTTTATTGACTGTTAACAGCGAATCCCTAACACTGAGGCTATGTTTAAACTCACGTTTAAAGGTTTTCCCATCTACATAAACATGAACCTCATAGTCACCGACTTCAGCAAAGGAGCTCAAACTTTGGTGATATATGCCATCGGCCGGCGGTGCAGGCATCTCAAGTGTGAGCGCCGTGTTTTCTTTACTACCCTCTTTAACAATAATGACATTGGTTTCTAACAAATTTAAGAAATCGACATTCGTTACTGTTTTATTATTTTCTTGAAAAGAATAATTCAACGCTAAACTATCATTACTGTGAATATTATTTTTCAATGATTGCATAACCAACTGCAGATTACTGACAACAGTGATGCGACTTTGCGGTGTGATTTCTGTTTTTATCTTCCACTGCCCTGCTTTGGGAGTATCTGCGGTGATGAGATCGTACTGACTAGTTCGATACCAATTGATACCATCTTGAGGATTAGTGGCCGAATATTCTTTACCGTCGGGAGCAAGAATGACTGTTTTTTCAACACCGGGTTTGCGAAAAATTAAAGCCGTAAACTCTTTAACACTGTCGTCCACCAAAAAACCATTATTTTCTAAAGGTACACGCTCTGCTGGCACCGCTTGATCAAATATTTTTAAAAATGTACTGGTTAATTCATCAGCCGAATGCGCAGTAGTAAACACGCCATCCGTTGCGACAGATATTTTTTTCAACAAATCAGTATCGGCATCCGCTGACAATGCAATGGTATGAACGATATAGCCAGCATTTTTTAAACCTGGCAATACATCAGTTAAGATCCGCTGCCGTTCTTTTATGTTATCTACAGCTTCTTTGCTAATATCAACAACACCATCGGTTAATAAAATAATATGTGTTTTGTAATCCTGGCTAAGATTTTTACGATCAAAACTAACCTCATCTAATGCTTTACCAATATTGGTGTAGAGTGCGATTGAATTAATTTTTTTAGCGTTGGGTGCCGCTTGTTTGCGCCAATTAGCATCAACGGTGTTATGCGGCACCAACATATTAACGTCGTTGCCAAAAATCCAAACACCTGCGCGACTTTTATCAGGGAGTAAACGCACAATTAAATCGAGCGCAGGTTTACGTAAATTTTGTGGGTCCGTTTTTTTCATGCTACCGGATATATCGATAAGCACACGTACATCGGAGGGTAAAATTTTGAGGGTTTTACTGCTAGCCTTAGGCCTAGTTGTATCTTGAGCCCTAGCGGTATCTTGAGCTTGATCCTGTGTCGATGTCGGTGCAACTTGCTCGTGGATATCCGCGCCAACACCGAAAACTGTATTGGCTAGTACCAAAAACATGACAGCAATCCACACACGAATACGCATATAAAAGCTCACTATTTGACAAAAAAGTTAAAGGGAATTCAATGCGTAAAATTATGCCGGTTTAAGCGCAAAACTCCTGATCCACTTACCCCTTTATTTATAGCACCTTCATGCCAATTCGCCACATTGAATCTCTTATCCTTGAGCTGCTTACAATTGCTAACCCATTCAAGAGTTAAGGTTAATCTCTAATGGCACGCATTGGCACTTCGCCCGCCATACGCTCGGTGCGCGCGCGTCGCTCGTCGGAGCTTAAATCGTTCAATTCAGAACGATTTGTTGGTTCTGAATGGGTAGACGGAAATGACCTGCTGCGTTTGATTCTCCGCGATTGCCCGGAAGAATTCTGAGATTCGAAATCATCCTCTGTATCTGATACGTCAGCATGTTTTACCCAGCGACGGGTGAGAATTACCAGAGCAGCCACTAAAATAATAGCAATTAACCAGATACCTACCATAAGTTTTATTAGTGGTTTAATTGATTCGATGCCTAGCGATAATCCATCAAACACCAGCGTATAAATAGCGGGCGCCATGGCCATAGTTTCGTGATCAATAGCAAAGGGAGTGAATAAAATGACCATGACTGTGACTACTGCGGAGTAACGCACGAAGCGCCATGCCCACTGAAACATCCACCAGGTAGCCGCACAACAACCTAGGCTACCTGCCGCATAAATGATCCACGCATACTGTATATGTGTCATAGATTTCTCTCTCTCTTTTACTTAACGGGTTATTTATACCGAACGGATTATTTATACCCGACGGACCACTTATACCCAACGAATTATGTAATCTTCCAAATCATTAAGGTCGACATTATTTTCATGCACTACTTGCCCCGCCACCGACATACCCGCTTTATGAACTGAATCGGGATCACCCGAGACGAGCGGATGCCAATCAAATAGCGGAACACCTTCATCAATCAAACGATAGGCGCAAGTTTCAGGTAACCAATAAGTTTCTTTGACTGTTTCTGGCTTGAGAACAACGCAATCAGAGACTTGTTGCTGGCGATCGTTATAAGTTTGACACTTACAGCTATCATGATCGAGAAAACGACAAGCTACTTTAGTGTAAAACACATCCCCATTATCTTCATTTTCTAGTTTGTGCAGGCAACATTTCCCACAGCCATCACAGAGTGATTCAAATTCTTCTATTGTCATTTGCGCTAGTGTTTTAGCGCGCCAAAAAACCTGTACTGGCATTTGTTTTTAACCTGACTGCATTATTAACTTAATTGGATTTTAACTGGATAGCATTACGAACTTGATAGCTTGGAATTGTATGCGCGCATTTGCGCCATTTCAGAATCTTCTTCATTACGCGGCGGCAATTGCAAATAAAAGCCTTGTGATTCTAAACTTTCCGCCACTTTTTCTACACTCACACGTGCTAATTTTTTTTCAGGGGTGAGTAATAACACCATAGCGGGTTGCGGCTTTCCGAACAACGCCAACAATTCATCAGGGACTTGTGTTAAACCTGCTTCTTTTTTTACGTAAAGGTACATACCTTCTTCTTTTGGGCTGCGATATATTTGACAAATAATTTTCATGAATAACTTCTTAAGGGTTAATGTTGGAACAGGTTTTATTCACTTACCGTAGTTGGCACAAACTGTTGCGCCGCCATCAAAAGCTTTTCACCAATGACCGGGTAACGCCAACCTTGTAATCGCTCAGGCAATGCATAAGTTCCACCTTTCAAACCAGAACGCACCAATGCTTCATATTCTTTTTTGCGAATTAATATTTCTGCAGGAAGATTTAATGTTTCAGCAATATCACGCACACATTGCTTAAGTGCTTTTAATAGCGCCCCTTCAGACAAAGCCAGTGGCTGCTCTAAACGTGCGGGCCAGGAACTCGCATCAGTTTTGCTGCTTGCGCTAATAATATCCAGCAAGATTTGTGCATCGTTTCTTAAAGTACGCGAAGGAATATCTTCAATACGTTGCAGTTGAACAATATCTTGTGGTTGTTTCCGCGCCATTTCCCAAAGGGCAGGCTCTTTAATTAAACGATTGCGCGGAATATCGCGGCTACGCGCTTCTACTTCACGCCAAACACACAAATCACGCAATATTGCCAACTCTTGCGTTCGCAACTTCCAGGCAAAACCCACTTTATGATAGGCATCGTTAAAATTGTCTGGCTTGCGCGCATTAGTCACTAAATCGGCACAGTCATCTTTGACCCATTGCAAACGCTCGCTCGTTTTTAACTGCTGTAAAAACATGCCATAGATAATTAACATATGCGCGACATCTAGCGCCGCGTATTTAATTTGTGAAGCGCTGAGCGGACGCTGCAACCAATCTGAGCGCGTTTCTTCCTTGGGAATCTCAGTGTTCAATACAACTTTTACTAATGGTGCATAACCAAGAGAAAAACCAAAGCCCGCAAATGCAGCGGCAATTTGGGTATCAAAAATAGGTGAAGGAACAATGCCAAGTAGACACGCAAACACTTCAATATCTTCCGAACAAGAATGCAAGACTTTGGTAACGGACTCATCGGTAAATAATTCACGCAGTGGCGAAAAATCAGTAATAGTCAGTGGATCAATTAAATAACATTGTGTGCCATCACCAATTTGAATTAAACCTGCGATAGGATAAAAAGTATCGCTACGCATAAATTCAGTATCTACGGCAATCGCCGCTTGTTGGCGCAACCGCAGGCATAATTCAAGCAGTTCATTATTTTGCGTAATCCAAATCGGGTCAGTAGAAATTTGCATAGATTAATGAATATCAAAGGGGCGACAAAATAAACACAAATTAAAAATCTAGAGTGCTCTTCGGCTTGCAAAAGCGTGCGACAGTGTTCCACCATCAATAAATTCCAATTCACCGCCAAGCGGCACACCATGCGCAATACGCGATACTATTACGCTTAAATGTTTGGCCCGCTCGCTGATATAAAATGCAGTGGCTTCCCCCTCAACCGTGGGATTAGTAGCGAGAATAACTTCTGTAATAGGTTCCTGATGCAATAAATTAATAAGCTGATCTATACCGATATCTTCAGGGCCAATGCCATCTATCGGTGATAAATGACCCAGCAATACAAAATATTTTCCCTGATAAGTTCCTGATTGCTCTATCGCTAACACATCCACAGGAGTTTCAACGACACACAACAAAGAGTTTTCACGCCGCGTATTAGTACAAATGCCGCAAAGTGTTTGCTCGGTAAGTGTGCGGCAACGTTGGCAGCGGCCAACATGTTCAATAGCTTTAAGTAAACCTTGTGCCAAACGCTCAGCGCCTTCACGATCGCGCTCCAATAAATATAACGCCATACGTTGCGCAGATTTAGGGCCGACACCGGGTAAACAGCGCAAGGAAGACATGAGTTCATCGATAAGAGGGCTGAACATTACTATTTATTTCTCAAAGAAATTTTAAAATTTAGGTGGGTTGAATTGTATCTTCGCGCAAGCTCGCGCCAAATTGTTCAATAAGCCGCTGCACAATGGGGTCAGTTTTTATCGCAATCACCGCATTAGCTTGACGCTCTTGTTTGTGGCGCAATGCAATCATCGCTGGCGTTTCCACAGTTACTTTTCCCGGCTGAATGATTACCTGTATAGCTTCATTAAAATAATTGCTGAGTAAATCTGCCAAACGTTTTTGATGACCAGGGTCGTAAAGCGTACTATTGTTTTCATCCACAATAAAATTAAATTCATTGCCCTGACGCGTGACTAATTGGCAATTGGCAATGGTACTTTGCAAAATTCCACTCACGCCTAAACCCAAATAAATGTTTGGCCAATCGTTTGGCGTAGCATGTTCATAAAGAATTTTTGTTAGTGTTGGCTGTGCTGTAATTCGTTCTACTGGCATTCGCTCTACTGTCATTCGCTCTGCTATCAGAGGTTGAGTCAATAATTGCGACGATGTATTAAGCTCAGGGGCACTTTCAATATTAACTTGCGGCACGGCCTCAACGAATACTGGCGCGTCCGCTTCAAACTTTTTTGATGTCGCTATCTCATTCTCATTTAACGTTTTTAGTTCGGTAGCTTTGTCAGTATCAGTTTTTACGCTGGCTTCAAAATAAGCAGGTGCCGCCGCATATTCATCCTCGTCACTATCACGACCGCTGTAATCTTCACCCAAATTATCAGGTGCGTTGCCGTAAGAGGCATTGTCGTAAGGTGCATCGAATGGCAGTGCTTCAACTTTATTTTTTAACACCGGCTCTGGAATAGAACCAACCTCGACTTCAATTGATTGTTGCGTGATTGATT
>JANYIO010000321.1 GCA_025362015.1 Gammaproteobacteria bacterium
CGTTCAGCCTCAGACTGATTGGCCACTATAGTTTCCACACGGTACACATCAAGTTGCTGCTCAGCAGTTGCACTCAATGCCCACATATTCAATAGCAACAATACGACTAGTCGAACCACAATTAACTCCTACATTCAGGTCAATTCTAACGAGACGCCCATTGTAGCAGGCTGGATAAAAGGATAAGGTCAAAGAAACTGAATTTATTACTCCAGTTTTGTACAATGCATCCCAATCATTCACTAATACCGAAGACTCTCCATGAATAGCCTTACCACTACCTTTAGTCACTCCACGCAAAAGATCTTAAATATTACCGTAATTGTTGCTGCACTCGGTTACTTTGTCGATGTATACGATCTTATTTTGTTTTTGATTATCGGCAAAAAAAGCCTTACTGAACTTTACCCCGAATGGGTCGGGCAACCTATTTTAATCGACAAATTTCAACATCTGCTCGACATCCAAATGATTGGCATGCTGATTGGAGGGATTGCCTGGGGCGTTATCGGCGACAAAAAAGGCCGGCTAGCCGTACTCTTTGGCAGCATTATTTGCTATTCACTGGCTAATCTTGCCAATGCTTTCGTCACCGACATGACAACCTACGCAGTGTTACGTTTTATTGCTGGCTTTGGTTTAGCCGGTGAGCTGGGCGCAGGAGTATGCTTAGTAGCTGAGTTGATGGATAAAAACAAACGCGGTTTAGGCACCATGATTGTCGCCTCAGTCGGCGTACTTGGCGCAGTCGCAGCAGCGTTGGTGGCACAATTTATTAGTTGGCAAACTTCTTATATTATTGGCGGCGTACTCGGCTTGGGTTTATTGTTTTTACGCATCGGCATTTTTGAAAGTAGTATGTTTCAAAAAGCCCACAGCGAACACATCAGCCAAGGTAACTTTTTGATGATGTTCGCCACCCGCGAACGTTTAAATCGTTTCCTTAAGTCTATTTTGCTCGGTTTACCTACGTGGTTCGTCATTGGTTTATTGGTGGCACGCGCGCCGGAAATAGCTAAAACTCTCAATGTTCAAGGTGATATTGCGCAATCAATGTGCATCCTGGTGGCTTACGCAGGTTTAGTATTGGGCGACCTCGCATCAGGCACCGCAAGCCAGTTGATGCGCAGCCGCAAAAAAGCCTTCGCACTTTTTTATACACTCTGCAGCCTAATGATTTTTCTGTATCTCAACCTACACAATGTCAGCAACACCGTTTTTTACACCGCCATATTTCTGCTAGGTTTTTCAGTGGGTTTCTGGGCACTGTTTGTGACTAATGCATCTGAACAATTTGGTACAAATTTGCGCGCCACATCTGCCATTAGCATCCCCAACTTTGCCCGTGGCTCCCTGGTACCCATCGCCTGGATATTCAAACAAATTATGGCTACAAATAATGGAAATATGATCGTCAGCTTTTTTTGGGTAGGTGGCGGCATTATGCTCATCACCTTTGCCACGCTTTATTTTGTGGAGGAGACTTTCTCACGCGATTTAGATTTTTACGAGCACTAAAAAACTTCAAATAACGGGCAAGAAAAAGCAGATAAACTGAATATGCTCAGCGTTGATGCAGTACAAAATTTGCCAATAAGGGTATTTACTTATACCATTACCCCCTCGAATACCCCGTAGGCAGCCAAGATGCTGCCTGTTTTGTTGTAGCGCTGCGGTTTACTCCCTGCCTTAAATAACGCTAAGCCAGTCATCGATTGGCTTTTTGTGGTTTTGTTTTTACAACAAATAGATTTTTTATCCGTAGACTTTTAACAAATAGATTTTTAACCAAGCGTAAATTTTTGGAGAACATGATGACTACCCTGATGAACACTTATGGCGCCAGAACCCTAACCCTGATTAAGGGCGAAGGTAGCCGAGTGTGGGACGCAGAGGGTAAATCTTATCTGGATGCCATTAGCGGAATCGCAGTATGTGGCCTTGGCTACTCGCATCCAGCCGTCACTAAAGCATTGTGTGAACAAGCTGCAACTTTGTTGCACGTTTCCAATTATTACAACATTCCCAAGCAACAATATCTTGCTGATTTACTGATTGCACAGTCGGGAATGCAAAAAGTATTTTTCTCTAATTCTGGTGCTGAAGCTAATGAAGCCGCAATAAAAATTGCGCGTAAATATGGCAATGATAAAGGCGTGAAAAATCCCGCGATTATCGTCATGGCCAATAGCTTCCACGGCAGAACTCTCGCAACACTTAGCGCTACCGGTAATGTGAAAGTGCAAATCGGTTTTGAGCCATTGGTGGACGGTTTTATTCGTGTGCCCTATGACGATGTTGCCGCGGTAAAAGCTGCTGCCAAAGAGCACAACAACATAGTGGCAATTCTTGTCGAACCAGTTCAAGGTGAAGGCGGTGTACGTGTACCCGCACCTGAATATCTCAACCAACTGCGCGCCATTTGTGATTCCAACGAGTGGTTGCTGATGCTCGATGAGATTCAAACTGGCAATGGCCGTACTGGAACTTATTTTGCCTATCAACACAACAACATATTGCCTGATGTAGTGACCACCGCAAAAGGTTTAGGCAATGGCGTACCCATTGGTGCTTGTTTGGCCCAGGGCAAAGCGGCTGACGTATTACAACCCGGCAATCACGGCTCTACGTTTGGTGGTAATCCGCTGGCGTGTAGTGCGGGTGTTGCTGTGATTGAAACTTTACTGGCAGAAAAACTTATTCCACACGTAAAAATTCTGGGCGATAAATTATTAACTGCATTCAAAACCACCTTCGCCGGCAACAGCAAAGTTGTTGAGGTACGAGGTAAAGGTTTGATGATTGGTATAGAACTAAACGCGCCCTGCGCAGAACTGATGGAAAAAGGCCGCGCCAAGGGAATTTTAATTAACGTAACCTCAGTAAACACCATACGTTTGTTGCCAACGTTTATCCTTACGGATGCCGAAGCCAATGAACTTGTCAGCAAAGTGGTGGAATTAGTCACTGAGTTTTAACAGCATAGGGGGCGACCCCTAATGTAATAAGGTGCGGCGTTTTCAACATGTGTTGAAAGCCGCACGAAAAAAGAGAGCGGTATTATGGTTCCCTCAAAGGCACCGAGACATTTTTTAACACTAGACGACGTTACACGCGATGAATTAAGTCACATCATCCAGCGCGCTATCGAACTCAAAAAAATTCAACGCGCAGGCAACTCGCCAGAGCTATTCAAAAACAAAGTACTGGGAATGATTTTTGAAAAATCTTCCACCCGTACTCGCGTTTCATTTGAATCCGGCATGGCACAAATGGGTGGCCACGCGATTTTCCTTTCTACTAAAGATTCGCAATTAGGTCGTGGTGAACCGGTAGAAGATGCCGCGCGCTGCATCGCCAGCATGGTTGATATGGTGATGATTCGCACGTTCGAACACAAAACCGTAGAACGCTTTGCCGAATATTCGCGCGTGCCAGTTATCAACGGCTTATCCGATGATCATCACCCCTGCCAATTACTGGCCGACATTCAAACGTTTGTTGAACATCGCGGTTCACTTGCCGGTAAAACTGTGGCTTGGGTGGGCGATGGCAACAACATGTGCCAAAGCTACATGCAAGCTGCAGCATTGTGCGATTTTCAATTGCGCATTGCCACTCCCAAAGGTTTTGAGCCTTGGGATCACATGCTCGAAAAATGTAAAGACCGCGTCATCATCGCCAATAGCCCGCAAGATGCCGTAACCGGTGCCGATTTAATTGTTACCGATACCTGGGCATCTATGGGTCAGGAAGATGAAAAGAAACAACGCGAGAAAATTTTTTACGGCTATCAAGTCAACAGCGAACTTATGAGCCACGCCAATCGCGATGCCCTTTTTATGCACTGCTTACCTGCGTATCGCGGCAAAGAAGTCAGCGCAGAATTAATGGACGCACCGGATGCGGTAGTTTGGGAGGAAGCCGAGAATCGGCTACATGCACAAAAAGCGCTGATGGAGTTTTTATTTAATCAGTAGATATAAAAAATAACCCGCCTTAAGCGGGTTTATTTTTTGCGAGCAAAAGAGAAAATCCAGCCAAAAACGTAAAAAGACAAACACTACAAATGACCATCAAAATTTCAAACGAAACGCGCAAGCAATCTGTAACTTCAATCGAGCGTTACTTTTCCACTAATATGGAAGAAAATATTGGCAACCTCGGCGCGGAGTTATTACTGGATTTTATTCTTGCTGAAATTGGCCCGAGCATTTACAACAAAGCCGTCGCTGATGTGCAAGAGCGACTGCAAGCTCGCGTGATGGATATTGATAGCGAAGTTTATGAAGACGAATTCCAGTATTGGAGCAAGTTAGATCTTAAAAGCAAGAAAAGTGTGTCGCGCAAGTTACGGGATTAAAACTCAATCAAAATCTTTTTTCAAATTAAAAACCTTATTGTGCCGGCGCACGTAACGAATCCACATATTCCCCTAGCGTATCAAATAATTCCACCATCAATTCGGTTGACTGCGTACATTTTGCCGCACCCATAATGCCTTGATAACTGCTTAGCAAAAATGGAGAAATTTTTTGCGGGTTAATATCTTTGCGAACTATTCCATCCAATTGACCCTGATGAAGCGCTATGGCAACAGTGGTAACAATATTCACCATCACCGTTTGCAAGCGGTGATGGAAGCCTTCATCGAGGGTCGACATTTCTTGCATTAAATTACTTAACGGGCAACCGTTAGCGCACTCGCCGCTTTTTACTTCATCACATTTTTTTTGAAAGAAATCTTTTAATGCCTGCAAAGGATCAAGGGAAGCACTTAAGGATGCATGCCAGTTTTGTTGGAAATAACCCATAATACATTCATCCACCACTGCGTAACCCAAGGCTAACTTATTAGGAAAATAATGGTAGAGTGCACCTTTTGCCAACTGTGTTTTTTTCAATACAGCATCAATACGTAGCCCCTGAAAACCATGCTCATACATTTCTTCATGCGCAGCCTGCAATATTCGCTCGCGTGCAGTTGGAACAACAAGTTCACTGTTAAGTTGTGTATTCATTTATATTTCACAGTTCATTTATTTAAAAAATTGCAGAATGAATTAGATAAAACTCTATCCATCCTGCAGAATTACTTTCGTTTCACTGATTAATTGCGTGGCACGTGATTTCTCTCCACTTTAAACCAGGCTGCGTACAACGCAGGTAAAAATAACAGCGTCAATCCTGTGGCAACAATCAACCCACCCATAATTGCCACCGCCATAGGGCCCCAGAATACGGAATTAGATAATGGAATCATTGCCAGCACCGCTGCTGCAGCCGTTAACACAATAGGACGAAAACGCCGCACAGCAGCTTCCACTACAGCATCCCATGGCGCAGTACCGCTCGCAATATCCTGCTCAATTTGATCAATTAAAATAACCGAGTTGCGAACAATCATACCGAACAATGCAATCACACCTAGTTGTGCGACAAACCCAAAGGGCCGCTGCAAGATCAACAGTGCCAGTGCCGCACCCGCAAGCCCTAGAGGGCCGGTTAAAAATACCAACAGCGAACGCGAGAAGCTTTGTAACTGCAACATTAACAAAGTGAAAATAATAAAAATAACCAAAGGTACATTCGCCGAAATTGATTGTTCTGCTTTGCTACTGTCGGCAGCGGCACCGGCTAATTTAATATTATAACCAATAGGTAAAGACGCTATGAGTTGCGCTAGCTCCGGTTCAATTTGATGCGAGACTGTTGCACCCTGAACACTGTCTAATACGTCGCACTGAACGGTGATAGCCCATTCACGACTTTCGCGCCACACGATACCTGGCTCCCATACAAATTGTGCGCGAGCAATTTGTGAAAGTGGAACCGATTTACCACTAGCTGTCGGCAAATAAGTATCATTTAATTTTTCGATAGTAGAACGCTCATCCAAAGGTTGCCGCACAACAATATCAATAAGTCGATTTTTTTCACGATATTGCCCGACAGTTGCGCCCGATAAAATAATATTAGCGGCACGCATTACCGTTTCTGAACTCATGCCCAAGGCACGTAATTTTTCTTGATCCAAATCTAGCCGCAATACTTTTACGGATTCATTCCAGTTGTCATTGACACCTAGTGTATTTTTATTTTCACGTACTATCTCTTTCACTTGATCCGCAATCGCACGCACCTTGGCGAATTCTATACCTGTCACCCGAAATTGAACTGGGTACGGCACCGGAGGCCCAGTAGGCAAAAACTTTACACGCCCGCGAACTTCTGGAAAATTGGTTTTGAATAGATCGATAATTTTTTGCCGCAATATGGTACGTGCCTTGCTGTCTTTCGGTAAGACTACAATTTGCGCAATATTGGTCTGCGGAAAAATTTCTTCAAGTGGCAAATAAAACCGCGGGCTACCAATACCGACATAACTGGTGACACTTTCAACGCCTGCTTGTTGATTAATAAAACTCTCAAATTTTTTGGCTTGCGCTTCAGTTGCAGCATAAGAGGAACCTTCAGGCAACCACATTTCTACCATCAACTCTGGACGCGTTGAATCCGGAAAAAATTGTTGCTCAATAAATTTAAAACCAAGCAAACCCGACACAAAAATTCCAATGGTGATAACAATAGTCGTTTTACGAAATTCCACACACCAATTCACTAACGCTCTGAATTTGGTATAAAACGGTGAATCAAATAACTCATGTGGCTTTTCGTTAGGAGCATTGGGGTCATTGGCCGCATGCGGTTTCACTTTCAACAACAAATAACCAATATAAGGCGTAAATATTACAGCGACCAACCAGGATATTAGTAGCGCTAAAGCATTCACCGAAAACATTGAGAACGTGTATTCACCAGCGTCTGACTTTGCGAGGCCAATCGGCAAAAATCCAGCAGCCGTAATTAAAGTTCCCGTGAGCATAGGCATAGCGGTAGAACTGTAAGCGAAAGTTGCCGCATCAAAACGCGAAAAACCTTCTTCCATTTTTCGCACCATCATTTCCACGGCAATGATGGCATCGTCTACCAATAGACCGAGCGCAACGATTAATGCACCCAACGAAATTTTATGCAGATTAATATCAAAAATATGCATAAACAAAAAAGTAATCGCCAATACCAACGGAATGGTTAAACCCACAACTAAGCCGGGGCGAAAATCAATCCGAAAGCCTTTCTCATCTTTATGAAAGCCCAAGGCAATAAAACTAACCGCTAAAACAATAATCAGTGCTTCTATTAATGTACCTAAAAATTCATTCACCGACCGGGCAACAGCTTTAGGCTGATCGGTAACACGCTCTAACTCGATACCAACAGGTAACTTTTGTTTAATATCATTTGCAGTTTTTAATAAGCTTTCACCTAAATCAATAATATTGCCGCCTTTCTGCATGGAAATTGCGAGACCGATGACTTCTTTACCGTTGTAACGCATTTTACTTTTGGGCGGATCAATATACTCACGTTTTATTTGCGCGAAATCACCCAAGCGAAACGTAGTGCCTTGCGCTCGCAAACTTAAGTTTTCAAGATCAGCAATGGATTTAAATGCACCGGTAACGCGTACTTGCACATTGTCAGAATCCGTACTTAAGACACCTGTAGACTCAACAGAATTTTGCACATTGATTTGCTGCACAATTTGTTCAAGCGATATGCCTAACTGCGCAAACTTCTTGTGTGAAAAAATGATATTAATTTTTTCATCTTGTTCACCCAATAATTCAACTTTTGCGACCAGAGGCACGCGCAATAATTGTTGGCGCACCAGGTCGGCATAATCTTTTAATTCGGCGTAAGTAAATCCATCACCCGAAAGTGCAAAAATAGAACCGTAGGTATCACCAAACTCATCGTTGAAAAATGGCCCTATGACACCTTGCGGCAAGGTCATTTTCATATCGTTAACTTTTTTGCGCACTTGATACCAGGATGCGTTCGTATCCTTCGCCGAAGTTGAGCCAGCCAATTGCAAAATAATGGTAGTTTCACCAGGTTTAGAAAAGCTTTGTAACCGATCGATGTAAGGTGTTTCTTGCAACGTTTTTTCTAACTTATCCGTAACTTGTTCGGCCACTTGTAATGCTGTTGCACCCGGCCACTTAACAATCACCACCATCGCACGAAAAGTAAATGGCGGGTCTTCATCTTGCCCAAGCTGTGAAAAACTCATAATGCCGCCAATCAATAATGCGGCCATTAAATAACGAATAAGGGGAATGTGCTCCAGCGCCCAGCGCGATAAGTTAAAGGTTTCTTTAAGCGGTAATTGCTCCTTCATTTTGTTATTCCTATTTTCGCAATGCCACTTTTAGCCGGAGATGAATTATCAATAACCGGCGTAGCTTTCAATAACGTTTGTGCTGTTAAATAAGATTCGTTATTGGTTTCTGTTTTTACCAACTCTTCCAAAATCGTAACGCGCTGTCCGGGCTTTAATAAATGCACACCCGCCGTCACCACTGTTTGACCAGCAGTTACACCTGAAGCCAACAACAAATCATTGCCGCTCACGCCAACAATTTGCACCGGCACTAATTTCACAACGCCCTGCTCAACAAGCCATACCGAAGTCACGCCCTTATCCTGAAACAATGCGGTGAGTGGCACTTTTATAAAAGCACTTGGTGTAGTCAAGGCAAATTGCACATTGGCCGTCATACCCATTTTTATACTGGCGGCTAGTTTTGGCGAGGGGTTAACAATAGAAATCCTGGCGGTAAAAGTACGTGTTGCCGGATCAGCCATAGGTGATAGCTCGCGCATTTTTCCCGTTATAGCTTCCTGTGGATTGGCCCACAAATGAATTTGTATACTATTGGCGTGATTGACGATATCCATATTATTTTCAGGAATACCCACCACCACTTCCATTTCACCCAGCTCCGCCACCTGAACGACTGGCATACCGGCGCTGACCACCTGCCCCACTTCAGCGTTGATCGCGGTGACTACTCCGTTACCCGTCGCAACTAAATTGGCGTAGGCCGCTTGATTAGATTGGCCTTTCAATTGCGCTTGTGCCTGCTCAAAACCACCTTGCGCCGCCGCTACTGCAGTCACTTTTGCGTCAAACATGGATTGGCTAATCGCATTGGTTTTACGCAGCTCTTGATAGCGTTTCAATTCATTACCCGCCAACTCAAAATTGGATTGTGCTGCCTTGAAATTACCCTCTGCCTGCATTTGCGCTAAACGCAAATCAGCTGGGTCGAGCTGCATCAATACCTGCCCTGCTTTTACCAGGCTACCCACATCCACTTTACGCGCGCTGATCTTGCCGCTCACACGAAAGCCAATACGCGCCTCAACCCGCGGTTGCACATTGCCCGCGTATTCTGCCATCACCTGCTGCTGGCTGGCCGTAAGCCGAATCGCACGCACC
>JANYIO010000238.1 GCA_025362015.1 Gammaproteobacteria bacterium
ACTGAAATTCCTCCCGAAGAAAAACAATTAACCATCACCTGTCAGCGCGGCACCGCCAAAAAGAGTCGTGCAGATGATTGCGTAACGGATGCAGGCTTGCGCTTTAGTGATGATGTTCCCGTGGAAATTATCCGCATTATACCACCAGAGTTGGCAGGCGATAGCGCAAACGATTATGACATTATCGATACCAAAATAAGCCGCAAACTTGCCCAGCAACCGGCAAGCTATGTTGTATTGCAATATGAATTTCCGATCATTAAACACAAAATCACGCAAGCCATTAAAACCACGGCAATGCCAGAGCAAGTATTAGATAGCAGCATTGCGGATGTAAGCTTGCTGGTCGGTTTAATTGTGGATAAATTTTTATATCACTTGCCTTTGTATCGTCAACATTTACGCATGAGCTTACAGGGCATAACGGTGAGTCGTGCGAGCCTAACTAACTGGGTTAAACGTACCATTGAATTGTTGCGCCCGATTGTAGAAGCGCAATTAGCGCATGTGTTACTCAGTAACGTTTTAGCGATGGACGAGACGCCAATAAAGGCAAGTCGCAGTGAAAAGGGAAAATGAAAACGGGATATTTTTGGCCCATTTACGGTGAAGATCATGAAGTAGTTTTTACATTCAATGAAAGCCGGGGGCGACAGCATATTGAAGATATGTTGCGCAAACATTTTCAAGGCACACTCATCACCGATGGTTATGCAGCCTACGCCAGTTTTGTGAAAAACACACAAGGCATTATACATGCGCAATGTTGGGTGCACGCTCGCCGCTATTTTGTAGAAGCAGAATCATCCGATAAAAATGCGTTTGATCATGCGTTAGACTTTATCGGTCGCCTTTATAAAATAGAATCACATATTGCTGAAAAAAAATTAACTGACGAGAAAAAACAGAATTATCGTTTAACGCACAGCAAACCGATTGTCGATAATTTTTTTGTGTGGTGTTCGCAACAATTACAGCGCCATGATTTAACACCCACACATAAATTATACAAAGCACTGAAATATATTATTTCGCGCGAAAATGGATTACGTATTTTTTTAGAAGATCCACACGTGCCGATGGATACCAATCATCTTGAGCGCGAAATTCGTCCCATCACATTAGGTCGCAAGAACTGGATGTTTTGTTGGACGGAATTAGGCGCGGAGCACGTTGGATTAATCCAAAGTTTAATCAGTACCTGCAAGCTGCACGACATCAATCCCAATACCTATTTAACCGATGTATTACAACGTATTAGCATTCACCCTGCAAGCCAGGTTGCCGATTTAACACCGCGATTGTGGAAAGAAAAATTTGCAAGCAATCTGTTGCGTTCAGTATTACAACGTAAAACAGAACACACACATTAAAAACGAAAATTAAAAAAGGGAGCTGTGCATCCTGCAAGCCCCCAGCGTCCTACTAGGTCAGCGATCATCCTGATCGCATCGGCATCATGCCTTGTCCCTACCAAAAAAATCCATTTTATTTTTCCAGCCATTTCCTTCGTAGAGTTTCGTCCTGAAACCCACTCCATTTAACCCAACATCCTGTTGTGGTTACATCCTTGCGTTATGCATTTTACGGATTTTTACACAGGCGAACAGTCGCCAAAAGCCGCATTTATTGTAGGAAATTGACTACAGGTGGATGAATCTAAAGGGGTTTGTCTAACACATAGGGTCGAGACTGGGAATAACGTGGGAGAATGAACGCTTACGAATAAGCATCTACGTGCCATTAATAATTGGGTTCAGCCTATAAAAATTCACTGCAAAGAACCATTACCACACATAACAAAACGGGCCCAAAGGGTCCGCTACTAAATTTCTTTCAATTAGCCCAACCTACAATGATTCTTTTTCGATAAACAGACGCGACTCAGATATTGCCAGACTTGGCGGAGCATTGTTTGTCCGAGCATGTTGTTTGCGGTGTATCACAACACTGTTTTTTTACCTTATACTTTCGATAGAAAAAATAACCAACGCCCGCCATACCCACTATCAATAGGGGAACTAAGCATTTAAAGATTTCTAGAGTTTTTTCACTCCACAGTATGGACATCATGCCAACGCCCGCAGTACCGGTAAGAATCGCGAAAAGCGGGATGGTACAGCATCCCGCGCAGGCAACGACTATACTCAGGGTTAACCATTTTGACTTGCGCATTATCATAAGAACTTCCTCAGTTGTGTTTTATGGAGGAGTTCAAGATAAAATCTGTAGCTACTACAGATGCAAGCTTTTTATAGGAATTACTATGTTTGGAATCGGCACCTTATCACGCGAAACGGAATGTCATATTGAAACCATTCGCTATTATGAAAAATTGGGGCTCTTACCTCAACCACCACGTTCTGGCGGAGGCCATCGCCTTTACAACACATCACATACAAAGCGATTAGTATTTATTTTAAAAGCACGCAGCCTTGGCTTTAGTTTAGAGAAAACTGGAGAGCTGTTGAGTCTTTCGCAAAATGCAGAACGTTCTTGTAGCGAAGCATTGGCACTGGTGAAAACCAATCTTATAGCAGTCGATGAAAAAATAGCTGAGTTGCAGCGCATGAAAGACTCGTTACAACTCATGAGCAATAACTGTCAAAGTTGTTGTCCGAGCGGAAAAGCGCCCGACTGCACCATTGTCGATGCCCTGACCGAATCATGAAATGCAGTCGTTTTGTTAGACATTAAAATATTTTTTTGCAAAATAGATAACAAAAGCAATATGGTAAAATACAAACAGCTATTGCTATACCCTAATGTAAGGGATATTTTTCATTGGCTTTGCTCACAGCAACTGCTATAGGTATACCGAAGAAAAAAATATGCGACAGTAAATTGGTGATAGTGGACAATGGTTTTAGATTGATTGGATAGGGAAAGGCAGACAACGGAAGCACAATGAATTTCATTACAATAAATACAATAATGCCCAGCGCCATACCCGCGATTATGGGGCGACGATTAATGAAACTAATGCGCAAGCTGGTCATATAAAAAAGAAAGGTAATAAAAAATGTGATGGTGAAATGCAGCACCAAACCAAACCCGGCTGTTGCCCAACCGCCTTGAAAAGCTGCCTCGCCGAGCAAGCCAGTAGCAACAAACTGGAGTAAATGTTCAGCGGAGGAGCCCTGAGTTACCGCAAAAATAATTGCATAACTAATGTCCCCGACAGCGGCTATAAATCCACCGAGAAAAAGAATTGATGATATTTTTGAAAGATTCATAATAATCTCATAATAAGTCTACGCACCCAGGTGCCTGATGGCGGGAAATAGTAACTTTACCACTAAGAGCTTCAAAACTCCTACAAGTGGGCAAAACTGTAAGCCATATTGCAGTTTTGGTGTGCCCAGACTCTGGATTTTAACGTTAAAGTTAAAGAAAATACACCCGTCATTATTCGGGTGATAGTGGGTTGCCCGGTGTTGGCCATGGAGTAAAACAGCCACTGAAGAAAATAAAATGCTCAGTGCATTTAACAACGCACTGATCCTAGAGAAGTGTTTTTTCATTTAAAAGACAGCAAAAAAAATTTCATTTGTCGCTTAAGCGCGCAAAACCGAAATTCTATTTATTTTCTCATCACTAAAATAAGGCCCTGTTTGCGCTCAACTCTTACATTTAATCCCTGCTCCAAACTAAATACAAATGTATCTATATCTCCTAAATTAAAAATACCCGTAATGCGCTGTTCATTTAACTCATTGTCTACCACCACAATACGTTCTTTAATGTAGCGGTTATATTCTGTTGCCGCTTCGGCTAAGGTGTTTGCATTAAAATAAATTTTATTGGCTTTCCACGCGGAAATTCTGGCCAGGTTAGCTTTTTCAATTGTGGCCTGGTTGTCGCCATGGTGAAACTTCACCGCTTCACCTATTTTAATTTCTGTGAGCACTTGAGGGTTTGGGTTGAATTTTGTTGCGGCTTCTAGCTGTACAATGCCTTCAGCCACATCAACTAGCAATTCATGATTAAAAACAGCCACATTAAATTCAGTGCCTACCGCGCGCACTAAACCTGAAGCAGTGACTACTTCAAAGGGGCGCTGGCGATCTTTGCTCACGGAAAAATAAGCTTCACCTTTCATTAAATCAACGCGTCGTTTTTTTGCAGAAAAATTAACTTTAATTTCGGTGTCGGTGTTCAAGGTTACGGTGGAGCCATCGGCTAATTGCACCACGAGCTGTTCGCCCACATGGGTTTCATAGTGCTCACTACTGAAAGAAATAAGGTTGTATGCCAAGCCAACACCCAGCATAAGAACAAGCGCGAATGAAGCAAATTTAGGCGTTAATAATTTTGGCTCTAATAATTTAGCCCTTAATAATTTAGCCCCTAATAATGTTGTCCCTAGCCAAAGTTTTATTTTCGCGCTAAAACTCACCGGTTGTAGCGCCTGCCGTGCAAGATTTAATTCGCGTTGAATATCGGCATCGGCGCTGAGGCCATTCATCATTGACCATAGTGCACGACATTGTTCATAGGCTAGTTCATGCAGGGGCTCGGCATTGCACCACTGCGCAAAATCCTGTTGGGTTTCGGCACTGCAATCAGGCGCACGCAATTTAGCAAACCATTCAGCGGCTTCCGCTTTTATAACGCGCGATGTTTTTTCAGCAGTTGGTTGAATCATAATAAATCTTCTAATGAATGTTGAAGCGATTTGACAGCGGTACTCATATGGCGCTCAACGGTGCGAGTGCTAATGTTTAACGCCTTGGCAATTTCCGGGTAAGTTAACTCATCAAAACGGCTCAATAAAAAAATCTTACGCGTAATTTCTGGTAGACATAAAAGTGATTGTTTTAAACGCAAAAGTGACTGTTCCCAATCAAGCGCTCTGACGGGCGAGGATTCATCACTGGGAAATTCCATTTCATCAAACGTATCGTGAGTATCTAATACACGGTTTGCACGCCGCCGATGAAAATCGCGCACCAAATTAGTCGCGATGGTAAAAATATAGGCGCGCGGGTTTTCCTGCAAACGCTCTAAATTATCCATCCGCAATAAGCGTACATAGGTTTCATGGAGTATCTCCTGCGCATCCTGTTTGCCGCCCGGGAGCATACCCGCAAGGTAATTGAGCAAACTGAGACGATAGGTGTTGTAGAGTGTTTCTGCGGATAATGGGTTTGGGCTTTCAACCGATGGCGGCAGTTGATTAGACGCGAGTTTAGACACACTAGAAGGGTGATTAGGCACGAGCGCGATGTTTTGCTTATCAGAAGATATCATGACACCTTAAACCCCAAGCCAATCAGTTGGTAAACTTACCGCGCCCTCCGCCAAGGTGATTAAAGCTCGCGCGCAGACTGCATTAATTCTTATAACGTATAAATTCACAAAAACCCGACATAGCGTCGGAGGTTTTTACGCACAATGTAAGGCTGTTGCGCTGCCTCTGGATTTGGTATGTTGACGCCCCAAATATAATTAGGCAGTGCTATGACACAAAAGGGGAAAACCATAAACACCAGGGCAACATCTATCTGGCGCTGCCTCATAGGTTATAGCCTATTGTGTATGTTTTGTCCTGTTGCTGCCGCTGATAGCTATGATTACAACCTTGCCCGACAACCACTTGCTACTGCCTTAACCCATTACGCGGAAGCATCCAATTTACAAATTTTATTCCCTTCTCAAGGGGTGCCTGATATTCAAGCTGGCCCCGTGCAAGGACATTACACACCAGAACAGGCGCTTAACCTGTTACTACAAAACACGCAATTGCATTATACCTTTGGCGGCAATCACGCCGTGGTAATTCACCAGCAAACCCTTGCTGATATGAACACGCCCACCACTAAAACCGATGCCGCAATCACTACCAAAATTGCACCACCACCCACTGCCAGCGCAACAGAAACTTTAGCGCCGGACGAAATTTTTGTTACAGGAATACGCAGCAGTATTTGGCGAAATTTATCATTTAAACATCAGGCCAATGCCACGCTCGATGTAATGACCTCAGAAGAAGTTGGTAAATTTCCCGATAAAAATGCAGCTGATTCTTTACAACGTATTCCAGGAGTATCCGTTGATCGCATTTGGGGTGAAGCACGCGATATTAATATTCGCGGCACCGACAAAGATATCAATCGCACGCTCATGAACGGACAAAATGTTGCTTCAGCTTACTGGTGGGCAAACGATAACCCCAGTCGCGGATTTAATTACACCATCCTCGCGTCGGAATTAATTTCTTCTCTGGCCGTTTACAAAAGCCCGGAAGCGGATATCGATGAAGGCAGCGTTGGCGGCACCGTTATTATTTATACCCACAAGCCTTTTGATATGGAAAATGGAACTCTGCGCGCTACGATTGAAGAACAATACGCCGACTTAGCAAACGCCTTTGATCCGCAAGTATCGCTGTTAGGCAGTTGGAAAAACAGCGAACAAACTTTTGGTATTTTGGCATCACTGAATTGGCAAAATCGCACCATGAGGCGCGATGGACTGGAAGCCTTTCCTGATAATACGCTTTACAACATAGTGGATGACCAAGGCCACAGCACCGCTAATGTGTACACCATCTGGGGTGGTGGTTCGGCTATTTTTCAACAGCAACGCAAACGCCTTACCAATAATATTACCTTGCAATGGGTGCCCAGTGATGGCTGGCAAGCGGTGTTTAATTATGTTGATTCCGCAACCGCAATGAGTAATAGCAACCAAAATTTTTTATTCATGCCCGGCGGCATTAAATTACAAGAAACACCACCGGCTACGGTTAGCAATCCACGCTTTGGCGCAACGGGCGATGGCCGCCAAACCTTGCTCGGCGGCACCATGAATAATGCCGATTCAGTAGGCGCAGCATTGGATGCCATTTTTCGCCAAAGCTATGTGGACAGCGCGGTTTATGATCTGGATGTGCAGTATCAAAATCATGGCTGGCTGTTGCATACGCAAGCGGGAGTTACCACTGCCAGTGGCGGCAGTAATCACGATCGTTTATATCGTTTTGTGGGCAATACTCGCGAACGTTTTTCGTTAAGTCGCGACAGTATTGAAGTGGAATATTTAGATTTGAATCCAGAAGATGCAACGGGCTTATCAAACTTTTCCAGTGATTCCCACGATTGGATTCGCAAAATGGGAGATCATGAAAACTATGCACAAATCGATTCACAATGGGACATTGCCGACAATATTTTTTCGTCACTAAAAAGTGGATTTAAATGGCGCGATCAGACAATTACTAACAATCGCACAGTGGGCAGCATTAATACCGACAACCTTTTATGGCCGCAATTGGAAATGATGAGCCTGGCGCAAGTATCCAGCGGTTTAACACCGCAGCTACATGAAAAAACAGCAACAGCGAATTCATTAACCCGTTTTGCCTGGGCCGATAAAAATTTAATTGATACTGAAATAACACCGTTACTTGATAATGGGTTGATGACCTACCGTTACGACAAAGAAGCTTTTTATCACATCAATGAAGTGATTAGTGCAGGCTATCTAAAAGCCAACTTCAACAGCACTCAATGGCGTGGCAATATTGGCGTGCGTGCCGCTCATACACAGCAAACCTCCAGCGCTTACCAAAATCAAATACTGACCATCAATCAACGTAATTATTCAGATTATTTGCCCAATCTTAATCTTGCCTTTGACGCAAGCGAGAATTTAGTCTGGCGCGCATCTTTATCAAAAGTGATGGCGCGCCCCACATTTCAAAATTTAAGTGCAAATATTGTGATTGATGGCACCAGCAGTACCGCCTCAGGGGGCAATCCTGAATTACAACCCTTCCGCGCAAATCAGGCGGACTTTGGCGCCGAATGGTATTTTGACAAAGCAGCTATTTTATCCGCCACTTATTTTTATAAAACTATTTCTACATTTATTTATACGCAAACGGCGATAGAAAATGTTAACGGCAAAGCGCTCAATGTTACTCGCCCCTACAATGCCAAAGGCGCCGATATTGCTGGCCTGGAATTACAATGGCAGCAAGATTTAAGCAATGGTTTTGGCTGGTTAAGTAATTACACCTACACCCATGCCGTTGTGCCCTCACCCGATGAACAACGTATCCTGAAATTACCCGGAAATTCTCGCGATCAAATTAATGCATCCATCTACTACGAAAATAAATTTTATAACCTACGGTTGTCTTATAACTATCGTTCAAAATCCTACGGTGAATTAATTTCCGGATCGCAAGATGAAACCAATGCTTATCAGCAATGGGACTTTACCGCGTCCCGGAAAATAAAAGACTCCATTACGCTCTATGTAGAAGGCATCAATTTAACCAACGAAGTTATTTTTTACCGCACCGCCAATAATATTCCCCAAGGGCTTTACGAACATGGCCGCCGCTTTGCAGCTGGCACACGCTTGAGTTTTTAAATTATTCTAACGCCAAACCACTGCAACGTAACCCCCCCTGAAAACCCGACACCATTATTTATTTTTATGGCAAAAATGCGATTTATTTTGCGTTTGCGCAGTTGCAGAATATTTTTGTGTCGGGAACTGCAGCAGCATTCCGTTTATCAGTATGGAATGCATGATGCTCCTCTAGAACGGAGTCCCTTTGACCCAGCTTGTGCTGGGTCTTTTTTTATCTACCCGTTGACTTCATTCAAACGAAACGAGTAGTGTGCGATGTCTTTATATACTGGTTTTTAAGGCTATTTATGACGCAAACCGTAAACAATATATTGATCGTTGGTGGTGGAACTGCTGGGTGGTTAACCGCAGCAAAATTAGCCAAAGAGCTGAATTGCAAAGCTGCTGACGCGATTCAAGTGACACTGATTGAGTCACCGAATATTCCTATTCTTGGCGTTGGTGAAGGAACTTGGCCAACCATGCGCACCACATTACAAAAATTGGGCATTGATGAAGCTGAATTTATGCGCACTTGTAATGCCAGCTTCAAACAAGGTAGCCGATTTGTAAATTGGAAGGAGACACCAAAAGATAACCAAAATAATTATTATCATAATTTATTTACCTCCTTGCAAAATCCAGAACAATTTAATCTTGCTCCTTATTGGAGCCTTGGCTATGCCGGCGACATTACCTACGCCGACGCAGTTTCATTTCAAGGTGCAGTTTGCGATAAAGGATTGGCACCCAAGAAAATAACCACAGCGCAATATGAAGGCATGCAAAGTTATGCCTATCATCTCGATGCGGTTAAATTTGCAGATTTTTTGAAAAATTTCGCAACAGAAAAATTGGGTGTTAAACATCTTTACGGACATATTACCAACACAAATCTTGATGCAGATGGCTATATAGAATCCGTTGATACCGATAGCCACGGAACATTAGCAGCAGATTTTTTTGTTGATTGCAGCGGCTTTGCTGCCTTACTCATTGGCAATGCGTTAAACATTCCTTTTGTTGGCATTGCCGATACATTGTTTGTCGACCATGCAGTTGCCATTCAAATTCCGTATAAAGATGAAGAGAATGAACCTGTTGCTTCGCAAACTATATCCACTGCACACAAGCACGGTTGGACTTGGGATATTGGCCTAACTAATCGGCGCGGAACCGGCTATGTATATTCAAGCCGTTATACCGATCACGATACCGCAGAGCAAACATTGCGCAATCATCTCGGCCCGGAAGCAAAAGATATCAGCGCACGTCTTATCAAAATGAAGATAGGCCGGCGCGAAAAATTCTGGGAGAAAAACTGTGTAGCTATTGGTATGTCCGCTGCATTTATTGAACCGCTAGAAGCATCCGCTATATTTTTAATTGAAGCAGCAGGAAATATGCTGACTGACCAGTTTCCACGCACACGCGATGACATAGCTAAAGTTGCCAAAAAATTTAATCAATCATTTCGTTTCCGCTGGGATAAATCCATTGAGTTTATAAAAATGCATTATTTTTTATCACGGCGTGATGATAGTGACTTTTGGTTGGACAATAGAAATCCCAACACTGTTCCCGCAGGATTGCTGGAAAGACTTGAGCATTGGAAGTCACATCCTCCCAGCCGCTATGATTTTGATAATGTATTTGAACCATTTCCGCTGGAAAGCTATCAATACATCCTTTATGGCTTGAATTTCCCTATGGATCTTCGTCATAATCAGTCGTCGTTTCATATGATTGAGCTAGCGCAAAAAAACTTTGCTCGCGTTAAAGATCTAGCCAATATCGCAGCGAAAGAATTGCCCAGCCACCGTGAATTATTAAATAAAATACGCACCTACAATTTTCAATCAGTTTAACGTGCCGTTACATGTTTATAATTTAACCACTAAATGATAATGCTCAGCAGGCCCCATAATGGAAAGCAACATTGTAATTTTAAATAAAGAAGCTCATAAAACCATGAAAGTTAAGCAAGATAAAACTTTCAGTCACGCTAAAAATAAACATATATCCGTCCTTCAAGTACATGAAATTGTTTCAGCGGCCGCATGTTACCCTGTTGTTTTTGTTAAAGATGCTGAAACTGGTGCATTTAGAGTTGTAGCAATGCTCGGCCTTGCCCCTCAGGAAAATCTTTTTTATAGCGCTGATGGGTGGAGCACTTCTTACATACCTACCAGCCTGATGGGTTACCCATTCCTGATTTCATCTGACTCATTGGTATGCGTTGATACGAATAACGATTTAGTGAATGAGCGCGAAGGCAACAGCTTATTTAATGATGACGGCAGCGAAAGCGCTTATTTAAATGATGTTAAAGAGTTGCTCGGAACCTTTAACAGCCAAGCGCCTACGACTAAAGCGTTTATAGATTATGTAGCTGAAAAAAAATTATTGTCTCCACTGAATTTAACCATTCGCGTGAGCGATAAAAATGATGGCGCCTACGGGCTTAACGGTGTGTATGCAATTGATAACAAAGTGCTGCATGAGTTATCTGATAGTGATTTTTTAGAGCTACAGCGTAAAAATTATTTATTCCCAATTTTTTCTCACTTAACATCCTTAGGTATTATTAGTACACTGGTACAGAAAAAATCTCGCCTGCAGAAATAATGAACAATGTCTTAGTAGAATGGCACTTACTTAAGTTCGTCATCCTCGCGTAGCGGGGATCCAGTGACTTTCAACCACGCTGGATCCCCGCTACGCGAGGATGACGACTCTCTTATTTTTTTTCAGCACTATAAATATAATGTTGAAACTTATACCCGCTGAAATCCATATTTATAAACCTTGTCTACCAACTCACGCTGACTGGGAAGATCTTTGCTAAGCAACTCAGTGACTCTGTTTATCTCTCTAAATTTTTGCTGCGCCAATTCATTATCTTGAAATGCTGATGCGTTATGAGTTAAGTCAGTATTAAAGCGCATGCCATAAAGTACAAACAAATAACTGTCCAATATAAAAGGTTCGTAGGCATAATCAAAATCATGTTTTGTTGGCGGATGTGAACGCCAGTGATTTAACTTTGCTTGCAACGTTTCTGGAATTGATTTTACGTCGCAATTATCAACCCAGTATTGGGTATCGCGACGCTTGGAGATGCAGTAGTGCATTTTTACGAAATCAACAGATTTATCCCAGCGCAGGCGAAATGTTTTATTGTATTTTTCTTCCACGTAAGGCATAGCTTCTGCGCCTCTGGGAAATTGATCGGCAAGCATTTTAGCGGCAGCTTCCACCAGGAATATTGCGGATGCCTCCAAGGGTTCAATAAAAGCGGCAGACATACCAATGGCAACACAATTTTTGTGCCAAAACTTTTCTCTGTAGCCAAGGTTTAAAGCAATTTTCCGCACATAAAGTTTTTGATTTTGCACACCAACATAATTTCTTAAAACTTCTTCAGCTTTTTCATCATTAGTGTATTTGCTGCTGTAGACATAACCAACACCACGACGATTGTGTAAACCTATATCCCAAATCCAACCAGCTTCCCGGGCGGTTGCGATAGTATGTGTTGCAATAGGCGCATCACTATTTTCGTAGGGGACTTGCATCGCCAGCGCCGTATCATTAAAAATAACATCACTAATACTGTGCCAACCAACACCTAAAGCTTTTTCAATAATTAGTGCACGCGAGCCGGAACAATCGACAAAAAAATCAGCTTTAATTTCTGCAAATTCTGCGTTGTCGGTTGCTACCGAACTGACATATCCAAATTCATTTAAAGTGACATTGTTTACATTGGCGATCACATGTTTTACACCCAGATTTTTCACCGCAAATTTGGCAATAAAACTGGCAAATTTATTAGCATTCAAATGATAAGAATAATTTTGCAGCGCAACGTATGCAGGGGTTGTTATTTTTTTAGGTGCAAGACCAAGTTGGCAGATACGGCTTTGCGTTGCTACGGCTAAATCATACGCGGGCAGCTCGCCATTTTGTTTGTGTAGTAGCCAATAAGGGGCTAAATTAAAATCATGTGCCGAATGAAATACCGCACTTAACGGATGGAAATAACTGTTTGATTTTTCTGCTGTCGGTGTTTCTATCCAATTTACAAATTCAGAGCCCTGTTTAAACGTGGCATCACACTCACGCATAAACTCGCCTTCATCAACACCTAATGTTTGCAGTGTTGTTCTCATCGTCGGCCAAGTACCCTCGCCAACGCCAATAATCGGGATGTCCGCAGACTCAACCAAAGTTACTTGTACTGCATCAGGCATTTTCGAATTTAATTGTTTGGCGAGAATGGCTGCGGTTAACCAGCCCGCAGTGCCACCGCCAACAACCAAAACATTATTAATCTGTGTGCTCATAAAAATCTGTTTTCCATTATATAAAACTGAATTAATTATTCATTACCACTGTATCGAAACGCTCCGCAATAAACCTAAAAAAGGAAGGCTTTCACCTTCCTTTTTTAGGAGTCAAACACCTCCGAATCACATTACATTTTGAACGAAGCTTTCAAAAAGTAACGCGTGCCGTTGTCGTTAGATACGCGCAAAGTATTGCCTGAAGCGCCCACACCAGCATTAGGGATGCTAGTTGTAGTTACTTCACCCAATGCGTTTTGTACATCGAAACTTAAATCAACATTTTCAGTAACATGCCATGTTGCCGTTCCATCAAGAAATTCCTGGCCCGCATAAGTTTCCGAACCACCAATGCCCAAGCCTTCCGCCAGGAATTCAGAGCGGTTGGTATAAGCTAAACGTACCGAGAATATATCTTGCTCATAGTAACCGGTGAGGTTATATGAGTTGCGCGATGTACCAGCCAAGGCTACTTTTTTACCTGAGGCGTCTTTACCAGAACTATCTACGTAGGTGTAGTTAGCAATGGCGCCAAAGTTGCCAAAGTTTTGTTGGTATTGTATTTCTATACCTTGAATTTTACCGCCTGAGCCTTGTGATGGCTTGGTAACTTCGTAATTGAAAGTACCGTGAGAATCAGTAATAGGTTCGATTGTTTTAACGTTGTTTAAGAACGAGCCAATGTCTTTGGTGAATACTGACGCTGACGCAATTGCACTGTCAGTAAAATACCACTCGACACCCATATCGATTTGAGTTGCACGGTATGGATCAAGTGTTGGATCACCAGAAGATGCTTTTTTGGTCGTAAAGTCATAGGCCAACGCCGGGTTCATTGAAGTATAACCAGGACGACTTAACACCTTGCTTGCAGAAAAGCGTGCAATCAGTGTATCCGACAAATCCAGTTTCCAGTTCATGCTTGGCAATATGTCAGCGTAGCTACCATCAATATTTTCTTTGCTGTCATCAAGGCCTTGTAACGCTTTAGCCGTATAACGAGTACCAGTTACATCGGTTTTCACAACACGCAAACCAACGTTACCCGAGAAGCCCTGACCTTCAACATCCGCCTGCGTGTAAAACGCAGAAACATCTTCCTGCAAGGCGAAATACAGCGCTTTGTTCTCTTTTGCCGCAGTCATGTGCGAGGTAAATTCAGCTCTCGCTTTAGCTACGTCAAGTCGAGCGATTTTGGTTTGTGATCCACCCACCAAGCCTTCACCACTATGACTGATGACACCATCTTGATAGCTGCTCAAGTTTGCTGCGTTGATTAGCCCCCAATTAAGAGGCCCGCCTGCCGCAGTTTCTGCAGCAAACTCAGCCGCATTATAGAAAGCAGTACCGTTGTAAGTGTTGGCGGTTCTGTTTGTATCAAAGTCATGATTGCGAAATTTCAGGCCAGTTTCAATTTTGTTAACTACACCAAATTCCACATCAAACTTTGCATCAACCTGCGCATAATTTTCTTTATCGTGCACGCTGCTGGTTTGGAAATCAAAGAAGCCAGGTACGGCTCTTTGCCATGTGCCATCAGCTGCACTCAAACCATTTAATTTGTATTGCATGGTGGTCAAACTGCTATCCATATTGATATCAGCACTTACGCCAGGATTGTTAGTTTGATTGATGTTTTGGATACCCCAAGTGGTTTCCATGTTACCGCCATCACCGCCATCGGCTTTAGTTGTACCAAGAACACCGGATACTGTAAAACTGTCGACTTTGTAATCCGCTGAAACGCTAAAAGTATCACTTTTAACATCAGCTTTACGGCTGTTGGCATCGTCAAATGCACCGAAGTTTGCGTCTATGTTGCCAATGGTATAAGCGCCATTAGGCGTTACATGACCGCTGTGAGAGGTGTAATGCGGTGGCGTAGCAGCCACATTATTTAACTGTACTACAAGGAAGTTTTGATTAGTGTTTGCAGCATCAATATGGGTCTCAAAGAAGTGACCAGTCAGAGTCAATTCATCAGATGGTGCTAGCTGTGCGGTGATGTCATAGGCATCACGAGTACGATCCTGATTGAATTCAGCAATACCCGAACCAGCCCAGCCATCCTCCCAATAGTTCTCAGCTTTGTCAGCGCGGCCGAGGGTTTTTAGAGTAGAGATTGCGCCCAAAATACCAAAAGTTTCTGCCTCATTCTTCCAGCTATACATGCCGGTAGCACCGCCACCGGTTTCACCAGAAGCCAACGTGTTGGTTTGACCTTCAATGGAAGCAAATACCGTATTGGCATTCAACTCTAATGGCTTGCGAGTTTCAACAATAACGGTACCACCGACGCCGCCCTCATCAAGAGAAGCCGTAGGTGATTTGTAGACTTCTACCTTCTTAACCATTTCCGATGGCATCAGATCCATGTTGAAGCTACGTCTGGCGTTGGTTTGACGGAACCAGCCCGTTGAAGACACATATTGACCATTGAGTAATACCGAGGTCAGCTCCGGGTTAGTGCCGCGAATAGATACTTCGTTACCTTCACCGGTAAAACCACGGTTGATGGATACGCCAGGAACACGCTGTAACGACTCTGCGATGTTTTTATCGGGAAACTTACCGATATCTTCAGCAGAAATTGCATCTACAACTGCGTCAGAATCGCGTTTTATATCAATGGCAGCCTTTAACGCACCACGAATGCCGGTGATGATTACTTCTTCCGGCTGTGCAGCTTCTTCCGCATAGGTTGATGCAGAGCAACCCAACGTAAGAAGAGATATAGCCAATGCCAGTTTCTTTTTGTGTAGTAAACGGTTATGAGTATTTTTCACGTTCATGAATCTCCTGGATTTTGTTTAATTATGAGTAGAGCTACCCAATCCTTTAAACGGGCAATAAGCCCAATACCCGACAGAGCCAGTAACAGAGACGTGAAGTGCAGTGACGTGACGTGAAGTGAAGTGAAAACTTTTCAGCCAAAGCAAACTTCTTTCAACCAATGCAAATTTCTTTTAAACAGTCCGCCCCATTTTAAGGCAGAACATTAACTTCCCTATCCATCCCGAACCGGCTCTTTATCTCTGCGCGCTCCATTACAGTTCTTTTTCGTGCACAGCAGCGTGCATATTGCACCGATCAAATACATTTATAACGCTGCAATGTGACTTAGTGAAAATTTCTACGCTTCGAGTTTGCGCAGAAATCTCCCGCTTAGCAGAAAATACCCACGCATATAACGATTTTTTAATATTTTAACGGCAAAGTTACTTTACCGTCAGTGTCTGGCATAGCGCTTGCAAAACCAGAGATAACTTGGAGTTTTGTTGCGCTATGTATTCTTCCCCTATTACTGCCCTGACCAAAACAGTTGCCAGTGTTTGCCCATATTGCGGCGTGGGCTGCGGCATGCTGCTGGAAACGGATGGCACTAAAATTTTAAAAGTCAGCGGCGACAAAAATCACCCCAGCAATTTTGGCCGTTTATGCACCAAAGGCCAAACCAGTGCGCAGGCATTGCGCAATTCCGGGCGCATGGAAGCAGCGTTTGTCCGCGCGGATCGCGCCAGTCAATCGGTGCAAACTCCAATGGACGTGGCGATTACCACTACGGCTAAACGCTTGAAGGCGATTTTGGATGAGCACGGTGCGGATGCACTATCGTTTTATGTCTCCGGGCAGATGTCCATCGAATCCCAGTACCTGGTCAACAAACTCGCCAAAGGTTTTGTCCGCACCAACAATATCGAATCCAACTCGCGCCTGTGTATGGCGAGCGCTGGTGCTGGCTACAAACTGTCACTGGGTTCTGATGCGCCGCCCGGATCTTATGCAGACTTTGATCACACCGATTTATTTTTTGTGATTGGCGCCAACATGGCCGACTGCCACCCAATCCTGTATTTACGCATGATGGATCGCGTGAAAGCTGGTGCGAAAGTGATAGTCGTTGACCCGCGTCGCACACTCACGGCAGACAAAGCCGATCTGTTTATGCAGATCAACCCCGGCACCGATTTAGCATTGCTTAACGGTTTGCTGTATTTGCTATTAGAAAATGGCCACACCGACCGCGAATTTATCGCCCAATTTACGCAAGGCTGGGAGGCGATGCCGGTATTTTTAGCCGACTACACGCCAGAGAAAGTCGCCGCTATAACTGGCATCCCGGAACAAGACATCCGCACTAGTGCGCGCATGATTGGCGACGCAAAAGAATTTATGACTTGCTGGACCATGGGGCTAAACCAAAGCACTCACGGCACCTGGAACACTAACGCCATCTGTAACTTGCACCTCGCAACCGGCAAAATTTGCCGCATTGGCAGCGGACCGTTTTCGCTCACCGGCCAACCCAATGCAATGGGCGGACGTGAGATGGGCTATATGGGCGTCGGCTTACCAGGGCAACGCAGCTTATTAGTCGAATCAGATCGCGTGTTCATTGAAGATATGTGGGGCGTAGAGCGCGGCAGCATTAGCACCAAAGTCGGCAAAGGCACGGTCGACATGTTTGCCCGCATGGCAGCCGGCGAAATTAAAGCCTGCTGGGTGATTTGCACCAACCCGGTTGCCAGTGTACCCAACCGCAAAGTGGTGATTGAAGCTTTGCAAAAAGCTGAACTGGTGATCGCACAAGATGCTTTCCTTGATACCGAAACCAATCGCTACGCTGACATACTCCTTCCCGGTGCACTTTGGGCAGAAGCCGAAGGCGTGATGATTAACTCCGAGCGCAACCTAACGCTTATGCAAGCGGCCATTTGCCCACCGGGGGAAGCATTGCCCGACTGGCAAATTGTGGCGCGAGTAGCCTGCGAGATGGGTTATGCCGACAGTTTTAGCTACAACTCCGCTGCCGAAGTTTTTGACGAAATCACACGCAGTTACAATCCCAAAACCGGCTATGACTTGCGCGGTATTAGCTACGATCGTTTACGCGAAACCTCGATTCAGTGGCCTTGTGCTAGCACGGATAGCAGTGATCGCAACCCGATTCGCTACCTCAACAATGGCGTTAACCAAACCTTAAAAATGCTGGAAAATGGCAGTAAACCCGAACTACTTTTTGCCACCGAATCTGGCAAGGCAATATTCTTCGCTCGCCCGCATGTAGATGCGGTAGAAATGCCCAATGGCGACTTCCCCTTTTTCCTCAATACTGGCCGCCTGCAACACCAATGGCACACGCTCACCAAAACAGGCAAAATCGCTACATTAAACAAGCTTAACCCGGGCCCTTTTGTAGAAATTCATCCAGAAGATGCGCTTGAGCTAGGCATCAAAAACAAAGACAAAGTAGAAGTGCGCTCGCGCCGTGGCTACGCCATACTGCCGGCGCTGATAACCGATCGAGTACTGGTCGGCAGCTGTTTTTCAACCTTCCACTGGAACGATATTTACGGCGATAATCTCACCATCAACGCGGTAACCAGCGATGCGGTTGACGCCATTTCGCAGCAGCCAGAGCTCAAAGTCTGCGCCGTTAGCCTCACATTGGTTGAGGTTTTCGCGAGTGATAATGTACCTGCTAGTGTTAGCCAATCAGCGAGTATGGCGTTTGCACCCTTATCTGAAGAAACCAGCATGTCTCTCATTAATACTTTTGCCGAAAACCTCGGCCTTGGCAATACACCCAAACCCAGCTTTTCTGCGGAAGAAAGCCGCTACCTGAGCGGCTTTATCAGTGGCTTGCAGGCTACCGCCAAACAAATCAACGCCGTACCCGCGCTGCCCGCAGATGCGCCCATTAGCAGCAATAATCTCGTTTATATCAACGGTTTGCTCGCTGGTATGTTCAGCCGAGTCCTTCCATTAAATGTTGGGCCATTAAATGTTGCTCCGTTAAATGGTGCGCCCTTAACTGCGGCAGCACCCGTGGAAAATAAAACCAGCATCAGCCTGCTCTGGGCATCGCAAACGGGCAACGCCGAAACCTTAGCCGAAAAGTTTGCCGCGCAACTGCGCGAACATGGCTGGACAGTTAACCTGCAGGCAATGAACGATTACAGCGTGGAAAAACTCTCACAGAACAAGCGTGCTATTTTCATTACGAGTACGTTCGGTGACGGTGATGCGCCCGACAGCGGCGGCGATTTCTGGAGCCAGCTCAGCAGTGACTCAGCGCCAAAGCTGATGAACCTGGAATTCGCGCTACTTGCACTGGGGGATTCAAACTACGATCAGTTTTGTGGCCACGGCAAAAAACTTTTCGGCCGCCTGCAAGAACTCGGCGGTAAAACATTAATAGACCGTCAGGATTGCGATACCGATTATGAAACTCCGGCCAGCAGCTGGTTTGCTAAGCTTATGGAAACCCTCAATAGCAGCATAGTGATGACCAGCACCGCAGCCATAGTTAGCGAGTCAACAGCGATCAGCACCAGCACCAATGACAAGCCCGGCAGCTACAGCAAAACCAATCCCTACCTTTCGCGTTTAATTATTAACAAACGCCTTAACTACGGCAGCAATAAAGACACGCGTCAATTTGGTTTTGATTTGGGCAATCATGAAGGCAAAATCAAATATGAAGCAGGCGATGCTCTTGGCGTGTGGCCACAAAATTGCCCCGAGCTCGTTACCGAATTAGAAATGGCGCTCAATTTAAATCAAGAAGCACCCGTCATTGTGGATACCAATGCGCTACCACTGCGCGAAGCTTTACAACATAAATTTGAAATTTGTCGCCCCAGTTTGGAAGCACTGCAATTCATTGCAGTGCGCTCCAACAGCAAAGAATTACAAAAATTATTGCAAGCGGATCAAAAAGAAGAATTACAAAATTGGTTGTATGGCCGTCAGTTGGTAGACATCATTCACGAATACCCAATCCGCTGCAGCTCCGATGAATTACTCAGCGTATTGAAACGTATGCAACCGCGCTTATATTCTATTGCCTCCAGCGCAAAAGAATTTGAAAACCAGATTCATCTCACCGTTGCTGCGGTGCGTTATGAAAGATTTTTTCGCACCAACAGAAATCGCAAAGGTGTTAGCTCAACATTTCTTGCCGACCGCGCAAGCGGCGTAGACATCCCGATTTTTATTCAAGCCAATAAATATTTCCGCGTACCGAACGACGGCAGCATACCCATCATCATGGTCGGCCCTGGCACCGGCGTTGCACCTTTCCGTGGCTTTTTACAAGAGCGGCGAGCACGCGGCGACACAGGCAAAAACTGGCTGTTCTTTGGCGAGCAACATGCGGCGACGGATTTTTATTATCAAGATGAAATACAGAAGTTCCAACAACAAGGCATACTCACTGAATTAAGCCTTGCCTTCTCACGCGACCAACAGGAAAAAATTTATGTGCAGGATCGCATGCGCGAAAACGGCGAAAAAATTTGGCAATGGATAGATGCTGAAGGCGGCTATTTTTACGTGTGCGGCGACGCCAGCAAAATGGCAAAAGATGTGGACAATACCTTGCGCAATATTATTCAGCAGTACGGAAAATTTGATGATGCCGAAACTGCAAACTACATGCGAAAATTAAGTATGGATAAACGCTATGTGCGGGATGTTTATTGAAACACCTTCTATCAATCCTCATTAGGCAATCATTTTTTGCGCTCACGCAAGCGCAACACTAATGCATCCTGATCAATCACAAAGTCGAATCGCCCTAGAATATCCACGCCCAACAACCCATCAAATTCATCGGAACTATTCATAGGGAAAAGTGCAAGAATATGCTGCGTAAACACCAAACTGCCAACACTCAGATTATCAACGGTAAAGAAATAACTATCCTCCGCACCGCTGGCAGTATTTAAACGAAACGGCTTAGCGGCTTTAACAATAGATGGATATTTTGCGGCATAACTTTTCGATATACCACTCAATGATGCACCTGTATCTAACAGCAATCGTGCAGGATGGCCTTCAATACTCACATTAATTAAATGTTGGTTACCAAAACGAACCAGAGGTATCGCTAACTCATCGGTTACGGTTTTGCCATTTAATTTTGCCAGAATTTCCTCTGCACGCTTCTGCGCGACTGGATCGTTAGCGGCCATAAGGGCGTGATACTGCGCTTGATATGTATCGTCCACACCCATATACAGTGACGCCAATATCAAATGCAGCTCCCCATCATTTAGACTGAAAGTTTGCAAGGTATCTAATTGTGCAATAAGCCACGCAGAATCATTGCCGAACAACGCCGGCTTTTCATTTAGCATGATTAAATAATTTTTTATTTGTTTAATGGCCTGGTCAATTTTTTTAGCATCCACTTCAACTTTCAGGTAATGAAACCATGCATCAATTGCCGATTTATGCTTGCCCTGCTTTTGATAAGTGTTCGCTAAAAGAAACCATGCCTGAGCAGAATTTATATTGGTTTCAAGATATCCCAGTAGCAAGCGAGCAGCATCGTCATAATTTTCATTGGCAATAAATTGGTTAACTCGCCCCCACGAAAATAACTCCACATGCGGCAACTGCGGATTTAATGCTGAATTATTTTTAGCGTTTAGATCTCCATTTTCGTGCAGCCCGAATGGCTCGGCTGAATTGTTTACATTTTTACCCTGTGCACTACCTGGATTTAGATCACCCACTTTATTCACAGCAGCATACTGTGTATTGACCTCATTTTGCTGCAAACTCAAGTAACGGTGATATTCACTCGCAACAAAACCCAATAAGAAAAAGAGTAGCGCACCCATTAGTGATTTTATGTTAATCATTACATCTCTAGCCTTGTTAATATTCCTGCAATGCTGTCATAACATTTGCATATATTTCGCCTTTCACCACTCGCGTATAACCCACCCATGTTGAGGGATAACCGTTAATCCCCATAACAATCGAGAGTACTTGCTGCTCGCCACTTTTTTCCACATCGCTATGGATACCGGCGACGATACCACATCACTCTAGAACCCTTCGCAACTATCAAGAATACATGATTGAGAAAACCCAATTCATCTATTAACATAGAGCGTCTTTGCACTTCATGTACCCATGTTTACTTCCATCAATAGCTATCTTCAAGGAACTTTGCGATGCTTAAATCCATCCGTTTGCTAAGCGTTACGCTCTTCGCTAGCCTTATTCCGGCACTTATGACTAGCAATGCTCAGGCGCTAACTCCCACGAGTGAATATCAACTAAAGTTGTTAACTCAAGGTGGGCCTGAAAGCATAAGAAGCACCGCCGAGAGTATTTATAACTCAGGTTATAGCGAGCTAGAAGTTACCGACACCATGGCAGAAATCTTATTGCAGAATTATACGCGCAATGACCGTCAATATACCGATGCCTTGGCCTGGTCAGCAAAAGCCTTAGGCAGCACTCACAATAGCCGTTACCGCAATACCTTGGCAGAAGTATTAGCACAAAGCAGTGATCGCAAATTAAATAAATATGTCGAGGCATCGCTCAAATTATTGCCCCAAACGCAGACAGAACAATATGTAAAAGGCACTATTAATCTTAATGCCGCTCGCACACAAACTTCGGAAGCCAAACCCGCCACCGCCTCTATCCCACCACCCGGAGCCGCTGGCACCAATAAAATCACCGCAGCTATGCCAGGCATGAGCATGGAAGAGGTTAATGCCTATGCGGTGCACCCACAGCGACTACCTCGCATATCACGGGCAAAGCATTTATTCCTTTTAACTTTAGAGGCCAAGGTGATGTAGTAATGATTGCGCTCTACAAAGGCCAAGGCAGAGTTATTTACAACCACGCATCTCGCTACGTTTCAACATGGCAAGTAGCTCAAGTGACGCTTAACCCTAACGAAACTGGTTACCCGTAATCGATTGCCATAACCGATTGTATAACTAATTGAACGATACGTTTTATTACAAGTTTTTTTACCAGGGTTCGCACAGTTAACGAACCCTGGTAAAACGAAATAGAAAAATCATATTTTTATAGCAAATTCTGCAACACAAACAATTACTCCGCTAACAGTTGCCCCACAAACTTATTCGCTTACAAAAATTATCTGCATCCCAATTTTTTTACCGAATAAATACGCAAACTTTTTTAATATTCGACATTCAACGTCCCACTTTTTAGAAAAAAAAGGTATGCTCCCTATGCGCCACAAAAAATAAAATAATCTTAATGGATATGTGCAACTTTATGATGCCTTCCACAAAATTATTGCAAAACAATGATATAAAGCTAATCTCTAAGTTGCGAAAACCGGCAAACAAGTGCGAGCTTTGGTAGGTAAGCCGACATCAAGCGCCAACACATTTTAATGCATATATTGGGCCGACGAGACGCGTTAGGATCTATAGAGTCCCGCTACAATCTGGATGTTTACCGCTGGGCACCAGTAACAACACATCAACATTTGCACAAAAAATAATAGGCTTTACTCATGCAAACTGCCATTTTCTATCTAAATGATCTGCCGCTATTGTTGGTAATTTTCGAATGCTTAATGCTAGTGATTTTGTTACTAGTTATGAACCATGGCAACGCCCAGAGCAACCTATTCCTTGCACTTTTTTTGATCGCCGTCGGCTTGGACGCATTTGATACCCTGATTTATTGGAATACTAATATAAAGACGATTTTTTTAACCCAATTTGTGCAAATTTTCTTCGTGCTGAAATTTTCAGTCTATCTCAACGCACCCATGCTTTATCTTTACACCAAATCCATTGTCTACACAGATTACAAATTCACTCGACGTGAATGGCTGCACCTGTTGCCATTGGCATTATCGCCTTTCTATCTTGCCCTGCTTTACTACAGCCTTGGCGATGCCGAAATTTATCATGTTGCGCAAGATTACAACGCACTTTTTAACACTGTGCTTTTTCAGGGGCACCTATGGGCGAGAAATATTGTATATGTACTTTACGGCACAATGAGTTATCAACTCCTGGTGCATTACAACGAGTGCTTGAAAGAAAATTATTCCAATATAGAAAAGATTGATCACTCCTGGTTAAGGTTGTTGATTGTAGGTTTTATTGCGATTTGGATATGGAATTTTGCCGGCTATATTCTCGACTTAGTGTTAGACCCAGTATGGCTCCCCGATACCATGGGCATCATCGGTAATTATTTCAATTTCATTTTTATCAACACTCTCGTGCTTTATAGCCTCACACATTCCAACCTCTATAAGGGCGTCCAATCCAGCGCTGAGGAACAAAAAAATAGCGATCTTGAAGTGACTGATCCGCGGCATATTGCCATTCTGATCAAAGCGATGGAAGAAGATAAATTTTTTCTCGCCCCAGACATTACCTTAGAGCAACTGGCCGACCACGTATCACTTTCTGCGCGACAGGTATCCAATATTATCAATCGTCACTTCAATAAAAATTTCTTTGAATATGTCAATTCTTATAGAGTTGAACAGGCAAAACAACTACTCAGCCAGGTCGAAAATTCAAGATCCATTATGGATGTGATGGCCGATGCCGGCTTCAACAGCAAATCCGTTTTCCACCGCTACTTTAAAAAAATCGTCAACATGACGCCGAGAGAATTCCGTGACTCTGTATTGAAAAATCAGAACATTAAATAATATATTTACTAGCAGCGCGCACCGTCACAGACCGTTAATATATGTTTAGCAGATAGGTTAATCGGCGAGATAACCGCACTAAAAATTACGTACCTGTACTGAATACTTACCTACTGTCTTTTAATCCAGTACAGTGTTGAATACCTCCTTTTGAATGGTTTTTCTCTTATTAATGAATACATTTTCAGATATTTTAGGTTGGCATTAAAGATAACTTAATTAACGTGATGCGCTAATTGATTGAATGTATTAGTATGCTTTTACAAAATTACAGATAACCCCAACCATTGCAGGAAATAAATCATGTTAATTCTCACTCGTCGCATCGGTGAAACTATTATTATTGGTGATGATGTCAACGTCACAGTTTTAGGCGTGAATGGCAATCAGGTGCGGCTTGGCATCAATGCACCCAAAGATACGCCTGTTCATCGCGAGGAAATTTACAATAAAATCCAGAACGAAAAGAATACCGAGCAAGACCATTAAAGAATAAGCTTACTCTAAAGATGGTGTTGATATATTCTTGAAAGAAGTGGCAATAAATTACAAAAAAAATCATTACCGTTGTTTGCGTTTAGGCTTGAGTAACGTAGGTGGTAACAGCAACTAAGAGGAAGTAACAACCAGAGTTGGCAGCGGGGCAACACCCGCACAGCCGCTGATGACCATAGTGCCGAGCAATAGCCCCATCGAAGTGGAAGCTTACCTGTCCAATTAGGATATTAGTTTTGTCCATCAGGGCCAACAAGTGGAAGTCAAAATTGAAACTTTTTCGTTTACTAAATATGGCACAGTGAAAGGCGAAGTGATTGCCGTGTCATCGGATGCAATAAAAGATGAAAAATTAGGCTTAGTATTTTCCGTGCGCGTACGACTTAATAAAAATACTATTTGGGTAGACGGCAATAATCTTCACCTATCACCCGGCATGGCCGTTACCGTGGAAATTAAAACCATGCAACGCCGCGTGATTGAATATTTCCTTGACCCTTTAATGAAACACAGTGCGGAGAGTTTGCATGAACGGTAAGGATGTATCCGATAAGGGCATGACTGATGTCAATTGTGTTGTGCCTAAAAATTAAATTATAGAAAGCACATAACTTAATGTTGAGAGTTTTCGTATAGGCAAAGCTTATAGGCCTCTTCCAATTTGCAGAAGCGATTATATTGCGCATGGGTTGGCGGTATTATTTTACCGACATAACGCAAGGTTTGCTGTGCGGTTTGCAACGATTGCTCATGGTGCGGATCCAATTTCAACAACTCAACCAAGGATTGTAAAAAATTCAAATGTAATCCAATAAGTTGCGGCAGTTCCACCAACGCACTTCTAAATGCATCAACTGCGCCAGTGAAATCCTTAGCTTCGTAATAGGCAATACCCACTTTATTGATTTTTGCCACAAGCGCTTTATTTTTCGCACTGCATGGCTCTTCCAATAAACTATCAATTTTTTGTAATGCTTCTTCATTACCCGCATATTCTTTTAACAGCTCTGCTGTTACTCGCTCAGCCTCAACCAAATCGCCTTGCCCACGGATTGCGTTTACCCATTCTATTTTTGTTGGCAGGGATAATGAGCTATATTTTTTGTAGATCATTTTCTCGATAAAAAACATTGCTTCTTTACTTTTTTTATCATCGCCAGCAGAGTTTTGTAACTGTGCTTCTAGCAAGCTAGCAATTACTTTGTTATCTGTACTTTTACCAAAATGTAAAGTTAATTCATCAACGGTAGTTAACGCTTCACGCAACATGGGCCTTGCTAAATCTTTATCAATTTTTGCTAAAAGAATAGTAGAGCGCGCAAAATTTTTGTGTACTTCTACATTATTATGGCAAGAATGTTCCCCCAAAATAACCGCATTACGATAGGCTTCAACAGCAACCAACACATCATTATTTTTCAAAGCAACATGGCCTAAAGCTTGCTGGCGCAATATCGACAAGGGCGATATCTCTAACGCGTCTTGTAATGTTTTTTGCTGCAAATGAGAATCGCCAAGTTCACTATAAACGTCAACCAATACATCGTAGGCTTTTAAATACATCGGGCTAAATTGTATAATATCTTTCAACCATTTTTGTGCACCTTCAAAATCGTTTTGTGCTTTTTTTACTTTTGCCAAACCAAGCATCGCCCAATCTAATTGTCGTATATCCAATATTTCGCGATACAATTCTTCAGCGTCATCAAAGCGTCCATGCGTCAACAACAAACGCCCCAGCAATTTCTGACAATGATTACCATAGCGCTTTCCACCACTAATTTCGCGGCGACACAATTCTACGGCAGTATCAATATTTAATTCTTTCAGTGCTTGATAGATAGGCGCCAACACTAAACGCTGTGTTAGTAAACGACTTAAACGTTGCTCTAAAATTTGCGCGGTGATTGGCTTGGTCAGGTAATCATCCGGCTCATAATCGAACGCCGCCATAATAATATTTTTATTGGTTTCGGCAGAAATCAATACAAACATCGTATCCATATTACAGTTAGGTGTGTGGCGTAACGTTTCTAAAATTTGCTGACCAGATTTTCCTTGCCCCAATATTTGATCACATAAAATAATATCGTAAACTTTGGTGCTGCAAAGACGTAAAGCAATACGGTCTGAAGCAGCAACTTCAATATTAATAACCCCAAGCGCCAACAGCATATCCGTGAGCATGCTTCGAAAAGTATCGAAGTCATCCACAATCAAAACCTGCATTTTTTCATAGCGGACATCAGGCATAAGCTATGTTTCTCTTTTTATTCAGGATAGGTTACCCGCTGGCACGTAAATCTGAATATCCAATACAGATCGATAATCAAATTGCCCCAAAATCTTAACGTGAGTTGCTATGAGAATAGCTCAAACCTACATCAAGGCGCGTTTTTATATAAGAAAAACTCTTTTTTCACAGGTACAACTGTGGCTTTGCTTATTTATAAAATCGCCGACAACTGAAATTTGCCTTCTTTCTTAGCCCCCTCCTTTCGCTTTGTAAGCTTTCTGTCATAATGCCGCCAATTTCACCCTAGGCGGATTTCGTTATGTTAGATATGTTCACTGGACTCAGTTTTGCTCTTGGCGCTGGCCTCTTTTTGGCCTTAGTGTTTGTACTGGCCTATGAATTTATCAATGGCTTTCACGACACCGCCAATGCAGTAGCAACGGTTATTCACACCAAGGCTATGCCGCCACACATGGCTGTAATGGCTTCAGGGTTTTTCAATTTTCTGGGCGTAATACTGGGCGGGTTGGGCGTGGCTTACGCCATTGTACATTTGCTACCCGTGGATTTACTGCTCAACATTACCTCCGCTCACGGCATGGTGATGGTGTTTTCACTGTTAACCGCAGCAATACTTTGGAACCTTGGTACCTGGTATATTGGCATCCCGGCGTCTAGCTCACACACCCTCATTGGTTCGTTGCTCGGCGTGTGCATTGCCAATGCCTACCTCACCAACATTCCCATCAGCGAAGGCGTGAATATCAAAAAGGCGACGGATATTATCCTTTCGTTACTGATTTCACCGCTGATTGGCTTTGCAGTTGCTGCCTTAGTGTTATTACTCCTTAAGCGTTACTTTACAGGGCCGAAGATTCACAAAACACCACAAGAACGCGAAGCTATGGATGGCAAGAAGCATCCTCCTTTCTGGCCACGTGTGACGCTGATTGCTTCTGCTATGGGGCTGAGTTTTGTCCACGGCTCTAACGATGGCCAAAAAGGTATTGGCTTAATTATGCTGGTATTAATTGGCTTAGCACCCGCCCAATTTGTACTCAACCTGGATAGCTCTACTTACCAAATCGAACGCACACGCGACGCGGCCTTGCACTTACAAACGCTCTACCAGGAAAATTCAGCAAAACTCAGCACATCGATCGACATGGACAAACCTGCCACTGAAGTTTTGTCACCCATGTTCAAATGTAAAACCAAAGAAGCCATGCTCGCCATCAATACACTAAGCGCACAGCTAAAAAATATAACTCACTATGCCGACTTAAGTATTGATGAACGCCGCGATGTACGCCGCTTATTGTTGTGTATTGACAATTCCGCCAAAAATGTTGCCAAGCGAAATGACATTTCCAGCAAAGATCAAGATGACCTCAAGCGTTTACGCAAAGACCTCACAGTCACCACAGAATATGCGCCGCTCTGGGTAATTATTGCCGTTGCATTGGCACTAGGCCTTGGCACAATGACTGGCTGGCGCCGTATTGTGACCACCGTCGGCGAGAAAATTGGTAAAACCGGCATGACTTACTCTCAAGGGATGGCCGCACAAGTTACCGCCGCCACCGCTATTGGTATTGCCAGCTTAACCGGCATGCCGGTATCCACCACTCACGTACTTTCATCTGCCGTTGCCGGCACCATGGTTGCTAACCGTTCCGGCCTGCAATTCAGCACGATTAAAAATATTTTGATGGCGTGGGTATTAACCCTGCCAGCGACAATCGCACTCTCGGGCGGATTGTTCTATCTCGGAACTCTATCTCTTAACTAGTATTAAAAAGCTTTATTCAAAATGAAAAAACCCGAGCCATTGTGCTCGGTTTTTTGTTTGGTGCTCATGCAAAAATCAGCAGAAATTAACTATCACTTGATGCATCATCAACCGGCTCATCATCAGCATCGCCGACAAGATCCGTGCGATATTTAAGCTGCAAACCTTTCAAAAAATTGCGTAAAATTTGTGTTTGGCAATTGCGATAATTTTTATGATCCGACTTACGAAAAAATGCACTTAACTCATGCTTACTCACCGGAAATCCTGCTAACTCCATAGTTTCAATAATGTCGTCATCTTTAAAATCCAACGCGATTTTTAATTTTCTAAAAATCATATTATTATTTAAAAAGTTTTCAGCCTCAGGCTGCGGCCCCTCTTTTTTCCCGCGTTTTTTACTAATAAAACCATTCAAAAAAATCGCCAGGTGGTGGTCGCTTAATTCTTTAAACTCCGGCTTATCATCCTGTTTCAACCAATCGCTCACTTGCTCGCGCGTCACTACGCAATCGGCGAGACTGAAAAGCGCAATCATCGTGGAATCGTTAAAATTAAAAATAAAGCGAACACGGCGGAAAATATCGTTATTTGTCACAAAGGTATCCTGATAAAGAGAAAGAGAAAGAGGTTTGACTATAAATGAGCCACATAAATTAAGTACACAGCATAACCCTAGAAACACAAAAGGCCCAATCCGAAGATTGAGCCTTTTGTTTAACTTTTATGGTGCCCGGTCCCGGAATCGAACCAGGGACACGAGGATTTTCAATCCACTGCTCTACCGACTGAGCTAACCGGGCATTGCGATGTTTTGGCTTTCAGCTATTACTTGAGAGCCTGCGCAAGAGGCGCGTATTAAACCTGCTTGGGTGTTTTGAGTCAATACCGAAGGTGAAAAAAAGCCTTTTTTATCAATAACTAACTTAATATTTTTCGTCTTGTACATTTATCGCACAGGCGAACGCACACTTAGGTTTTAGCCGGCGGTACATAGCCATCAGCCTCATCATAAGCTTCGCCAGACAAAAACTTTGCCATTTGATCGGTAAGGTAAACCCGAGTGCCAAAGTCCATCATATTCAGGCGTTTTTCGTTAATGAGCATAGTTTGGTGCGCCATCCACTCTTGCCAGGCTTTTTTGGAGATATTGCTGTAGATGTCCTGCCCTTTGGCGCCGGGATAAGGAGGCAGGTCAACACCTTCAAGTTCTTGTTTATATTTGCGACAGAAAACCATGCGTGTCATTGCGGAGAACCTTTGTTAAGAATATCTTTTGTGTGACTGCTTATTTTTTAACGGCGCTCGGCTTTTTTGCAACGGCTGGATTTTTTACAGCAGCTGATTTTTTTACAACAGTCCGAGGATCTAATTGATTGAGTTTTTCCAACAATTTTTTCACGGGCGCAGCCAAACCAAGCGCTTCCGGCTGCTGTAGATTGTACCAGTGATTGCCGTCACTACTGATGCCTCGAGGTACTTTTGCGAGCTGTAAAAGTACGGGAGTAATATCGAGATGATAATGGCTGAAAGTATGGCGATAACTATTCCAAACTTCTTGCGCCACCACTTCACCAAAATGTTCGATAGAGTAGTGTTCGGCATTTTTATCAGAATGCAATTCAGGAAAGCTCCATAAACTGCCCCAAATACCTTGCGGTGGCCGCTGCTGCAAAAGAATATCGCCCGCAGGATTTCGTAGCATCAACAGTTGTACTGATTTTACGGGAATTTCTTTTTTAGGCTTTTTGCCCGGGTAACGGCTTTGCTCGCCTTGCGCATAGGCAATGCAACCGGATTGCAATGGGCAGCGCTCGCAGGCGGGTTTAGTGCGAGTACAAACAGTAGCGCCCATATCCATCATGGCCTGAGTGTAGTCATTGCAACGTTTGGCTGGCGTATATTGTTCGGCAATTTCCCACAATTGGCTGAGCGTTTCATTCTGCCCCGGCCAACCGTCAATAGCGCTATAGCGCGCCAGAACTCGTTTGACATTGCCATCCAAAATTGCCGCGCGTTGCTGAAAGGCAATACTGACAATTGCACCGGCGGTGGAGCGACCAATACCTGTCAACTCACTTAACGCTGCAACCGTTGCCGGAAATTCTCCACCATATTGCTCGACCACTGTTTTCGCACAGCGATGTAAATTCCGCGCACGCGCGTAGTAACCCAAGCCTGTCCACAAATGCAGAACCTGGTCGATAGGTGCAGCGGCAAGGCTGTGCACATCAGAAAATTGTG
>JANYIO010000274.1 GCA_025362015.1 Gammaproteobacteria bacterium
CTTACCAGGAATGAATTTTTCTTAGGGGCACCAAAAAACTACGGCAGTGCGCGTAAAAGTAAAAGCAATGACACTTTAAACTAACATTTCAAATTTTTAACGCCGAGTTCAGCGGCAGTTTTTAAGTTGTGGTTTTATGGAACGCTTTTGCGCAGCAAAACCATAAAACCGCGACTTAAAAACTGTCCAGCGTAGGCACGAAGTGCCGGAGCGGTGCTGCAACGACTTGTTAGGCATTTAATTCTTTGGCTTTATTATAGCTGCATTTCAAAGGTATTTTCGGTTTCCAAGTAAGCAGTAAAACCCAAAGAAAGATAGAGCTTAAGTGCTGGATTTGTTTTAAAAACACTTAACTTTACCTTAACTCCATTTTCTTTTGCTTCAGTAATAACTGATTGGATAATCTTTCTACCTAAACCCTTTCCCTGAAAATCACTTGCGAGCTGTACTTGAACTAAGTCCCAAACTGAATCTTCTTTTACTACTTTTAATAAACCAATAGGCCTATTCATATTTTCAATTATTTTTGCAGATTCAAAATGATAATTGATCCTCTCAATATGATTTTCTTGGCTTAGTTTTAAACCAGCAGTAGAAATATGTTCATTCATTGTAGCATTGCGAAGCTGAAGTAAGAATTGCTTATCCCTTTCTGTAGCCTCACGAAATTCTAATTTTATGCTCATTGCTTTTGCCTAACGCTGAGGTAAGCGGCAGTTTTAGCGTTGTGCTTTTGTGGAAATATTTTGCGTAGCAAAACCACAAAAGTGCGACGCTAAAACTGTCCAGCACGCGCAGCGTGCGATGCTTGACCGACTTGTTAATATTGTGTTGCTTTGGTTTTAAAAAAAACAGTTTATGTGAAAAAGCTAAAGACCGCGACAAGAAAATAGCACAAATACTAATACAGAAAATTACTTTCTTAGAGGCCGGCCACAATGCAACGCGCGGTAGTGATGCACGACCTAGAACCCGATTCTTAATAGCACCGGCTGAAGGCACAAGCCAAGAATTTAAACCCACACTTTCCGAGCAAACCAATTACCACATACTTCAAATTTGTGACAAACCAAAGCGCACTAAACAATTTTAACGCCGAGCTAAGCGGCAAATTTTGTGTTGTGTTTTTATGGAAGCATTTTGCGTAGCAAAACCATAAAAATGCAACACAAAATTTGTCCAGTGCCGAAGGCACGATGCTTGAGCGACTTGTTATAAATTTTTAGGGCATTTCATCCCAATCTACCAACCCTGATGAGTTCAATGGAAAATTGGGATGAACCATACGGTAAATTTCATTTCCTTTTTGATCTTTTACTTGTAGGGCGATAGACCAACCGCCGTTTACTCTTGTCATTCGTATTGCTTGCCCAAAAGCCCCGTTACGTGACGTATAGAATAGATTTAAATAAAATTTGTTTTTATTTTTCAGTTCAAAGTTTGGACCTTTAACACAATGCTGCGGAAGCAACGCTGGCACCTGGAAAAAAGTGTCTGAAGAGAAAGGGTAGCTTGTTAGGCCAGCTTTGTGTATGCGTCCGAACTCCTCAAGGTCACAGAGCCTAACCGACGTTTCATGAACTAAGTAGTTACCAATTTGTACAAATGTTGAGGTTCCATCCACATTCACCAGCAAGTAAATGAAGCTATCACCGCCTGTAATGTTACCAACCAATTCCTGGCTCGCTAATTCTAGTTTTTTCAAAATTTCAATAGTTTTACTTTCGATTTGATCAAAGCTATTTTCAACTTTGTTTTGCTTAGCAATTCTAAAATATTGAGCAAACCCCCAACTAATAAAGAAAAATGATGCAACAAATGAACTAATACTTTTTATAAAGTTGAAATTTTGATGATTGTTATCGCCAACATAGAGATTAAAAAGCGCCCAGATTATTGCACTTGCAAATGGCCATTTAAACTCTTTAATGGCTTGCAATAAGATTTTGTTTTTGAATTTCGACACTAGAATCTTCAACACTTTAATTTCCTTCTGCCGATTCATTTATAACGCCGAGCTAAGCGGCAGTTTTTAAGTTGTAGTTTTGTGGAAACTTTTGCGCAGCAAAACCACAAAACTGCGACTTAAAAACTGTCCAACGTAGGCACAAAGTGCCGAAGTGATGCTTGAGCGACTTGTTATAGCTGGTGATGAAATTAACCTACACGAAAACCTAAAAAGCCTTTGCTCTTTGTACCAGAAAAATACCTTTACCAAAACCACGAAGCTCTCTTTCTACTTATGCGTAAATTAGCACAAACTTTCCTAGAAAATGTACAACAGAACTGACCAGCGTGAATTTAGCACAAGCCTCACTAAAACCGTAATTTTACTGAACATGCAGCTTACTACCGCGACTTGCCAAGAAACAGCTTTATGCTTTTTAAAAACCAGCCGAAGCTTTTAAATAAATTTCTACACTTATAACGCCGAGTTCAGCGGCAGTTTTTAAGTTGTGGTTTTGTGGAATACTTTTGCGCAGCAAAACCACAAAGCCGCGACTTAAAAACTGTCCAGCACGCGAAG
>JANYIO010000310.1 GCA_025362015.1 Gammaproteobacteria bacterium
GCGCTACTGGTGGTATCAGCCGCGATATTGAGCGTGGCACAACTGGCATTAGTTTTCTGATGCGCTTTTTAATGTTTAATATTGTGCCTACGTTATTTGAAATTTTGATGGTGTCAGTAATATTTGCTGTTGCTTTTTCTATTTGGTACGCAGTTATTACTTTAGTCTCGGTGGCAATTTATATCGCCTTCACGATTATTGCCACGGAATGGCGAAATCGTTTTGTGCGAGAAGCTAATCAAGCGGATTCTTCTACTAATACCCGTGCTGTTGATAGCTTACTGAATTATGAAACCGTAAAATATTTTAACAATGAACAATATGAAGCTGACACTTACGATCATTTTTTAGCAAACTGGGAAACGGCAAAATTAAAAAATCGTATGTCGCTATTAACGCTTAACTCTGGGCAGGCATTTATTATTGCACTGGCAATGACAGCAATGATGTTCATGGCCGCGAATAGTGTGATTGCAAAAAACATGACGTTGGGCAGTTTAGTTATGATTAATGCCTACATGATTCAATTGTTTATCCCGCTCAATTTCTTAGGCTTTGTTTATCGGGAAATTCGCCGCGCACTGACGGATATTGAAAATATGTTGGCGTTATTGCAGCGCGAGGCAAAGATTGTCGATGCTGTTAATGCGCCAGTGTTGCAAGTAACTCGCGGCGAAATTCATTGGCGTCAGGTTAATTTTTCTTACAATTCCGAGCGACCTATTTTACAAAACCTGGAGTTAAAAATTGCGGCGGGTAGCAAGGTGGCAATTGTTGGTGCATCGGGTGCTGGTAAAAGTACTATTGCGCGTTTGATGTATCGTTTTTACGATATTAACAGCGGCAGTATTACTATTGATGGTCAAGCTATTTTATCGGTAACGCAAGAAAGTTTGCGCCGTGCGATTGCGGTAGTGCCGCAAGATACGGTGTTGTTTAATACGAGTATTCGCGACAATATTGCTTATGGAAATCCTCAGGCAACTGCTGCGGAAATAGATCGCGCAATAAAGATGGCGCACCTTGATCAATTTATTGCAAGCTTACCGGATGGTGATAAAACATTAGTAGGTGAGCGCGGCTTAAAAGTATCCGGTGGTGAAAAGCAGCGTATTGCAATTGCACGGGTATTGTTAAAAAATGCACCCATTTTAATTTTTGATGAGGCAACCTCGGCACTGGATTCAAATTCTGAAGCTGCCATTTTGGATGCTATGCGTGAAGTTGCCGAGGGTAGAACTACATTAGTGATTGCGCATCGCTTATCAACAATTATTGATGCCGACAAGATTGTGGTGCTGGAAAGTGGCAGTGTGGTTGAGCAAGGTAGTCATAGCGAATTATTGGTGTTGCAAGGTCGCTACGCGCAAATGTGGGCGATGCAGCAGCAAGAAGAGTAGCAACCAAGAAGAATAGAAATCAGGGAACCAAAATGGCGCATGTGAAATTTATTCTGCACCAAATCGTCAAATTAAATCTTCAGTAAGTATTATATTTTTGGCGCGCCTATTCCAGCCCGCACAACTTTTGCCTTATTTTCAGTCACTTCACCTGCCTGCTTAAGCGTTTTTAATGCTTGGCATGACTTTCGCTAAGTCCTGTTACTACTTTGCAATTCTGCGCTGATTTTTTTCTCTTGCAGGTTTTGTTTGTTTGAAAATTAACACGTGCAATGTGCCCACACAATACAGGTGACTTATGGCAACCTTGTCTCTTGGTAGCTCCGACGCTATTGATCGTAATAATGCAACTACCTCTAGTAATTCCTCTAGCGCTAACCATGGTAATTCTTTTGGTGTTCGTTATGGGAAGTATCGCGGCATTTTAATGTCGGTGGCGCTGTTTATTTTGTTGGATGCGTCAGTAATGATTTTAAATTTTTATGTGTCGTTTGAAATCGCCGATGATGCAGTAGGCATAAACCTGGCGGGGCGTCAGCGGATGTTGTCGCAGCGCATGGCAAAAACACTTTATTCCCTCAAGAGTGAATTGCCTAACTCACCTGAGTATCTTGCATCCGTTAAAGAATTAAAAAATTCTGAAAGTTTATTTGATGAAACATTAACGGCATTTTCCCAAGGTGGTAGCACCCATAGCGCAGGAAAAAACTGGGTGATCTTGCCAAAAGTAAAATCGATGGATGGCCAACAATTCCTTACGGAAGCTGCGGAAATTTGGTTGCCTTACTAGCTAAAGGTGGATAATTTATTAAACGATATCGCGCAAGGCAATGATGCTGTTGCGAATTTAAGTGAAGCCTTAATGCAGGCGAAAACACATAATCTGGAATTGCTGGGCTTGATGAATGAATTAACGCTCAATCTCGAGCAAGTTGCTGCATCCAAGGCTGCACGTTTACGTATTATTCAAACTGTGGGTATTACGCTGGCGATCATTAACTTCTTGTTTATTATGCTGCATTTTTTGCGTCAATTGCGCGACAGCGATTTTATTCTGGAAAAAGCACGCAAAGAAACAACGGAAATTTTACAAACAGTTAATGAAGGTTTGTTTCTGGTTGATAAAAATATGCGTATCGGTGAGCAGCATTCGACGAAATTAGTTGAGGTGTTGGGTACAAGTGATATTGCTGGTCAATCTTTTCAACTGTTACTGGAAAATATGATTTCTGAGAAGGATACGGAAACCGCACGTGGTTTTATTGAACTGTTATTTGATAAGAAAGTAAAGGAAAAATTAATTGGTAGCTTAAATCTACTTAACTTAATTGAGGCTAATATAGCCCAGGCTAATGGTGGGTTTCTTACCAAGTATTTGCAATTTAGTTTTGCTCGCGCCTATCAAAATACTTTAATGCCTCCCGAAAGAAAAATTTCACATGTATTGGTAACCGTGGCTGATGTTACCGAAAAAGTACGTTTGGAAAAAGCGTTGGCAGAAAGCAGAAAGCATAATGAGTCGCAAATCGAAATGATCACCAGCTTGCTGCCTACCCATCCTTCCTTGTTGCAAGAATTTATTAGTAATAGTCACGCTTGTTATAATCGCATTAATAATATATTGCGCAAGCCTGCCAAAAATAATTCATTGGTGCAGCAAAAGGCAACTGAAATATTCAGGGAGATACATAATTTTAAGGGTGAGGCGGCATCACTTAAGTTGGAATATTTTGAAGCTCAGGCACACAGTATTGAAGATACTTTGACAGAGTTGCGCAGTAAAAGCGATTTGGGCGGCAATGATTATTTGGGCTTAACCGTACAATTGGATGCCTTGATAAGTTATACCCAACAGGTAGAGCAGTTAACACAAAAGTTGGCACTCTTTGGGCATAGCGCTTCTGCGGTAACGCAACCATTATCGTCTAAAGGTGAGCGAAGTATTGTTGGCCATCGTCAGCAAGATGGCTGGTCGCATTTGCCAGATTTTGTGCAGAGCATTGCGCAACGAAATGGCAAGCTTGTCAGGTTGGTGACCAGTGGCTTGAGTGAAATTGAATTGCTTCCGGAATATGGCCAAAAGGTAAAAGAAATTTGTATTCAATTATTACGCAATGCGGTGACTCATGGCATTGAAGCGCCCAGTGATCGCGAACTCAGTGAAAAACCAATGGTCGGGCGCATTGATTTTCGCATAGCAAAAGTTACAGATGCAGAGATGGAAATTATGGTGATGGATGATGGTGCCGGTTTGGATTATAGCGTTATTCGTGAAAAAGCAATTTTATCAAGGCGTTGGCATGAGGATGAAATTGATGGCTGGAGTAATAAAAATTTATTGGCGTTAATTTTTCACGAAGGCTTTTCTACTGCAAAAGAAGTTACTAAAGACTCAGGGCGTGGAGTTGGTATGGACGCAGTCATGAATCATATACTTGAGCATCGCGGTAAAATTTCTGTGTCCAGTCGTCGTGGCCGGCACTGCCGCTTTGTTATTACTCTTCCAATTATTACTGGCGAACAAGTTGCAACTTAAGCTTGTCGGTAGAAGGAATGCGCTATGTTAACGCTCATGATTGTGGATGATTCGAATATTATTCGGCGAAAAATTGAACGCTGTAATGATTCAGAGAAATTCCATGTAATTGCAATGGCAGCCAATGGCGCTGAAGCCTTGGAGCGTTTCGTTGCTGTGCGCCCACAAGTTGTCACTATGGATTTAACCATGCCAGAAATGGATGGCATTGCGTGATAGTGACACTTGATCCTGAGGTGCGTATTTTGGTGATCTCTGCGCTCTCTGATAAAGCTACCGGGATTGCTGCGTTAAAAAAAGGCGCGCGCGGATTTTTATGTAAACCTTTTACCGAACAGCAATTAATCGATGCGCTGATCGAACTAACGGAAGACGATAATGGCTGAACAAACGCTACAAGTTTTTACTGATGGTGCAGTGCGATTTTTCGAACATACTAATGATAAAGATGTAAAAGTTGGCACACCTTATTTAGTGGAAAATGTAAATCCTGCAGCTTACGATGTGACCGGAATTATTGGTATATCTGGCCCTTATCGCGGTTGCGTATATTTCACTGCGCCACGTATTTTGCTGAAGCATTTATTATTAAGCATTGGTGAAATAGATGCATGCAGTGAGAATTTATTTGATTTGGTGGGTGAGGTTGCCAATACTATTTCGGGTAATGCGCGCAGTATTTTTGGTCATGAATTTATGATTTCAGTGCCGGTGATGCTGGAAGGCGCACCGAGCCATATTCATTTGCCGCAAAATTCACGCTCTTATGTAATACCGATTTATTGGAAAGCGTATCATGCGGCGGTAGTGATTTGCTTAGAGGAGTAAGAACTTAAATATTGTTAATACTTAAGGCAAGCTATCAATATAGAGCTGTTCCACCTTTTCGCGCGCCCAAGGGGTTTTGCGCAAAAATTTCAAGCTTGATTTGACGCTGGGGTCAGCTTGAAAGCAGCGAATATTGATGCGTTGCCCGAGTTCTTCCCAACCGTAATGCTCGGAGAGTTTTACAATAATCTGTTCGAGAGTAACGCCGTGCAGAGGATTATTTTTTTGGGTTGTCATTTGTGGAGTTGTCATGATGCTAATTCGTCAAATGCTATTGAGCTTTTTATAATGCATGATTTTTTAGCAAATGCATAATAATTGGTCGCTAATGGAGTAACTAGTCGTGATCGTTTGTTTACTTAGTGAGCGGAAGCACGCAAGTAAAAACGCTGCCCTTATCTACTTCGCTGCTAATTTTTAATTCGCCATCATGGCGCATGAGTACATGTTTGACTATCGCTAACCCTAAACCTGTGCCGCCAGTGCTGCTATTGCGGCTGGCATCCACACGGTAAAAGCGTTCTGTAAGGCGTGGAATATGTTTGCTGTCTATGCCTGGGCCATTATCAGTGACTGAAAAATAAATATGCTGCTGATCTTGCCATAAACGCAAATCAATTTTGCCGTTTGCCGGAGTGTACTTAACTGCGTTGATGGTGAGGTTGGAAAATGCACTGTGCAATTCTTTTTCATTTCCAAAAATGTTGATGGACTCTTCACAGGTGAGCGTGATGGTTTGGTTTTTGTCGTTACCCAGCGCTTCTGCTTCATTTTTGATGGAAATTAATAAAGGCTCCAGCAAAACCAATTTTTGGTTGTGGCCAATTTCAGTGGTTTCCAATTTTGATAACATAATTAAATCGTTAACCAGCAGTGTCATGCGTTGTGCTTGTTGTTGCATTTGTTGGAGCGGTTTGGTCCACGCGGGAATAGTGTTGTTATCGCTCAGGGTTTCTACATAGCCATTGATTACGGTAAGGGGTGTACGCATTTCATGGGATACATTGGCAATAAAATCCTGGCGCATTTGTTCAAGGCTATGCAGTTGTGTTACGTCCCGAACTACAATTAATCGCTCTTTCTGCCCGAAACGAGTAATTTGAAATTGAAGTTGTTTGGTCGTATGGCGCGGCGAAGGCAACTCGAGCGGTGCGCTGTAGTCGCCCGTTTCAAAATAGCTCACAAATTTAGGGTGACGAATAAAGTTAATCACCGATTGGCCTTGATCTTTGCTGTGAAAACCCATTAAACGATGTGCAGCGGGGTTCCAAAAATCCAAATGGCCGCGCCAATCTAAAATAATAATGCCATCTTTTAATGCGGAAGAAATTTCTTGAATGCGTTTAATCACTGCTTGTAGTTTTTTAGTTTCGTCGTGTTGGTGGCGTTGCAGGTGATGGATATTATTAAAAATTTCGCCCCATATACCCTCCGCTTCGGGCGGTTCAGTATGGCTGGAATGCAATAGCCATTGGTTAAGACGACGCATTTGGTAGAGTATGGTTAAGATGTAGTAACTGATGCCAAGCAATAGTACCCAGCTCAATTTATGTGTGAGCAAGCCGAAACCAAAGCAAAGCAGAAGAATAATAACCAGACGCCGAAGTTCGGCTTTAAAACCGTGCAGCAAAGTAAGAAGCCTCTTGTTGTTTTGCCGTTATACGGAAGGTTTGCCTAGGCTTCTGCCTTTGTAGAGAAGCGATACCCCGTCCCGCGCACAGTTTGCACTAAATCTTCGTGGCTATCGACAGTAAGCGCTTTGCGCAAGCGACGAATATGAACATCCACAGTGCGTTCTTCCACATAGACATTGCCGCCCCACACATGGTCGAGCAGTTGGCCTCGAGTATAGGCGCGTTCTTGATGGGTGAGAAAAAATTCTAGCAGACGATATTCGGTAGGCCCCATATCGACCGAGAAATCGTTAATGGTGACGCGGTGGCTGGAAGGGTCGAGGCATAAACCTTTCACGATGATAGGTGAGCCAAGGACATTAGGGGTTGCACGGCGTAGTACGGCTTTTAAGCGTGCGACTAATTCGCGTGGTGAAAAAGGTTTGGTGATGTAATCGTCTGCACCAACTTCCAGGCCTTGAATTTTGTTGTCTTCTTCGCCTTTGGCGGTAAGCATGATGATGGGAATATTGGCAGTTACTTCGTCGCGCTTTAGGCGACGTGCCAGTTCAATACCGCTGGTATTGGGCATCATCCAGTCGAGTAAAATCAAATCGGGTTTTTCATCGATGATAATAGCGTGAGCGTCTTGCGCATTGCTCGCTTCGCGGCAGTCGTAATCAGCCATTTCTAGTGCGACACGTAGCATGTCGCGAATAGCGGATTCATCATCAACAATTAGTATTTTTCGATTGGTCATAGTCTTGCCTGTTAGTCCATTCAAATGTGAAGCTAATATTGCAGCCTATTAAATGAAGTATTTGTTACATGTTAGTGACAGATTAGGCAATTTTTGGATTATTTAAACGCTAAATCTACTGTAATGCCCACAAATACCACTGCACCTACCCAATTATTGTTTAAAAAGGCTTTAAAGCATGCGGCGGGCTCACGATAACGAATTAAAACTTGCTGGTAGCAAAACAAGCCGGCAACGTTTACGAGGCTGGTGTTGTAATACATTCCCAAGCCAAAGCGTTGGCCGATTAGGTAGAGGCTGTAGAGCGTCATGACTTGCAATGCGCCTGTGATAAAGCGGTCTTGATCGCCGAATAAAATAGCGGTGGATTTAACCCCGATTTTGATATCGTCAGCGCGATCTACCATGGCATAAAACGTATCGTACGCCACCGTCCAAAGCACTACTGTGACGTAAATTAGCCACATTTCTGGCTTGAGTGCGCCTGCTTGTGCGGCGAAAGCCATAGGCACGCTCCAGGCAAAGGCTGCGCCTAACACCACTTGAGGTAGATGTGTATGGCGTTTCATAAAGGGATAAATGAATGCGAGTAGCAGGCCACCTACTGAAAGCTTAATTGTGAGTGGATCGGTCAATAGTACTAGGCCAAAAGCACAAAGGCAGAGCAGAGCGAATAATACTAAAGCTCCACGGTTGGAGATCGCTCCAGTGACCAGTGGGCGCTCTTGTGTGCGTGCGACTCTGCCGTCAATTTTCCGATCAGCAAAATCGTTAATTACACAGCCTGCCGAGCGCATAACTATCACTCCAAGCGTAAAAATCAGCAACAAATCCCAGCGCGGTAAGCCTTTGGCGGCAAGCCACAGGCTCCATAATGTTGGCCAAAGTAATAGCAATATGCCGATGGGTTTATCAAGACGCATTAATTTTGCGTAATCCGACCATTGTGTGGTTGGTGGCTGCAATTTTGGTTGTTTAGATTTGGGATTGCGTTTACGCGGCCGAGCTATAGGAGTTGTCATTGCTGTGCATCCACGTTAATTGACCTCACGCTAATCGAACCTATTTTAGGTGAACCCAGGTTAGGTAAACTCATGTTAGTTGAGCCAGGGAAGTCGGGTAAAAATACTTCACTGACCAGTAATGGTTTGCTGGCAACATAAAAAATTGAGCGCCGTCCCCACACTGCTGTATTGCCCATGAATGCTGTTGGTACATAGTTATGATGGCGGTTTATCAAACTGAGGGCAATGGGGCTACGTATTAGCTTTGGCTGGCTGAACAAAAACGCGCCAAGAGGTCGATTGCCTTGTTTGCGTAGGTGACGTAACACACCGACAAGGCTGCTAAGTGGCAGCACACTGCGTGCAAATACCCAGGCTTGATTGTTCCCGAGCAGCAATACTTCGCGGACAAGGCAGAGCTGATGAGGTGTGATACCTAAGGCCAAGGCTTCACTGCGATTAGCACGCATGTGGGTTTGGCTGAGTACTTGAACCCGAAATTCACCGTCACTTAAGTGAATGAGTTTAGCGGTTAGCGAGCCTTTATCCAGCAGCCACGAGCGTAGCTTAGTGCAGGGTGCTGGATTTATGTGCAACTTGGGGGTGCTAACCCAGTGTAATTCACGGTCTGAGTGTAAAAAAGTTGGCAAGATGAAAAAACTCTAGGCGAAAGACGAAAGAAGCTGGCATTCTAGCAGCTCAAATTTGAGGGTGGCAGAGATATGCTCGCGCAGTAATTTGAAATCATTACCTCGATGTTATTAATTACGACAAAGATAGGAATCTACACATGAACAAATCCGATTTAGTAAACGCCGTTGCTGCACAAGCTGATTTAACCAAAGATAAAGCTGATGCCGCAGTTTCTGCCATTATTGAACAAATTACCAATGCTCTGAGTCGCGACGAAGCGGTAGCTTTGGTAGGTTTTGGCAGCTTTAGCCAAAGTCACCGCGCTGCCCGTACTGGCCGCAATCCACAAACTGGTGCCGCCATTCAGATTTCAGCCTCTAACGGCGTTAGTTTCAAGCCTGGTAAAGCATTGAAAGATGCGGTGAATGTGTAATTGGTTTTCCGTGTGATTGGCTGTTAAGGGCGCATTTATTGCGCCCTTTTTTATTGCGCCGTTTTTTATTTCTGAAATTGTATATGCCGTATACACTATTTAAAAGCCATTAAAAATATTGGCGATTGGCAGCAATTCTAATTTTAAAAAATTGGAGTGACCTGAAAATATCCTCGGTGTGTTCAGCATTACGAAGTTAGGTTACTCAGCTGTGGCAAACGTAAATGGCTATAACATTAATATGAAAACCAGCACCGTTGGCCGTCAGGTACTGTTCCATGAATACAATCACTTCTTGATTCGCTTGACTGAAAACCTGCAACATTATCCAACAAGGTATGACGAAGGAATTGCGGTGTATTGGGCAACCTTTAAGTTTGATGACGAAAAAATTTATGTTGGAGATCCAGACGTATTAATGTTTCGAGCCGCATATCTATTTAATAATGTTGGCCATATGGTGCTCGATTCATAAAAAATTGATGAATGCAACCGAATATCCATTCGCGTCGGGTAAAAGAGAGACCGAGACTGCAATGGGTGGCTTTTATACGCAATCATCTTTCTTGGTGCATTATTTCTATTCGAGTAATGAATTAAAAACATCGTTAATTAATTATCTCCATTACATCAATAACGGTTACTCACAAGATCAGGCATTTACCAAAGCATTTAACACAATTTATGCGGAGCTCAATAAAAGCGCCAAGCGATATTTAGATAAATAATTAGTGATGCGAGTTATTAGTTTAAAAGATGGAAAAATCACTTTTCCAAAGTCAGTCATTAATGTATCGAAATTAAGCAAACCAGAATTTTACAATCAACTCGTCGATGTATTCCCAAACAAAAAAGTTGTTTAGTGCAGCTATAAAGAGGCGTGGTGCAGGAAAAGACGGAAGAGAAAAACGAAGAAGATGAATCGTTATTAAAAATAAAGCGTAGCTAGCTGCGCTTTATTTTCTAGAAAGTCTTGCTAGGCAAGGATTACAGCAAGATGTGCGAATTTTCCGAGGATGTTGCGGTTACCGCAACATAAGAGCGCGTTTGAATGGGTATGACTCAACCCACTATCAAGGTACTAAATGCCTGAAGTTTATTCAGGAACGTGATATGGCCGATGTTATGAAATCAATCTGATGTTTAAACTGACTATTCTTAAAACTGGCATCTAGCCTGCTAAAAAGGAATCCTTCAATGACCGTATCGCTAACATACAAAAATAAATATATCGCTGCTAACATTTTTTCCAGCGTTCAAATGCAGGAAGGGAGAATTAATCATGGCGATTGATCGTAAACTTGTGGTGCCACTTATTGAAAAATACTTCCCGAAGGACGGGTCTCTCGTTGGGGTTGATAAGGTAGGCATGGGTCACATGTGCAAAGATTGGACTGGCGGCGGTACAACCTGCGGTTTCTTGCCTCATTGGCTCTTATGGAGGCTGGGATGCAAGGATGCGACGGTTGTAAACCGCTACGAACCCGATACCGATTTCGGATACACAGATCAAGTGAATCTTGATCGTTTCTTGTCGCACAAGCAATTCACCCGGGTGGCTTTTCCCGATTCGGGTTATGGCGCTAATGCAAAGGGTCTCAATGACGAGAAGTTTCTTGATCGTAAAATCTATCCGAAAACTGGAGATGCGGTAATTATTCAGGGTAAGAAAAGTCCAAGCGGGAATGATTCATCGCATATTTTTATAGTTCTGGACGACGGGCTTTGGGATCGCAACGTAAAGGGGAAAGGGATATGGCGCATTGCCGAGACAGGACAAGGATCTGGGGGCAGTGGGCATATCTTCAAACGCGGCGTTGAATTTAAAGACGGAAAATGGAATGTAAACGCAGATGGCAAAGCGGCAGATAGATGGATGTTAGGCTGGTTCAATATCGATAACCTCGATTTCGGGCCTCCGCGCACAAACCAAGAGTATCTAACATCGCTTGTAGCAGATTCCTTTGCAGCTTCCGTCACGAACTTGATTGGTCGCTGGGAAATAACTGCTAGTAATAGCGAAAAATGGATCTACTTCTTTTACAAGGGTTTTCGCTGCTTCTTTGCTAGTGCTGCCAGTCCTGGCCAGTTCCTCGGTGGAGGGCACTGGCATCCGAAGGGTCTTGGGTACAATATTCATTGGGATTTGGCTCCGTCTGAGACTATAACCAGTGTGACTTCGGGCAAAGCGGCGGGCGTGGATTCCTTTGGGCCGTGGACGGGAAAGAAAACTTCACTTGGACAAATGATGAGGTTTAAGTCAAATATTGGTGTGCGTTAGCTAAGGTGGCAGCCCTAACAGCGCAACGTTAGTTGCACTGTTAGGGCTGCGCGGGTTTGTTCTCTCCTAAAACCACGCGCGTACCGCATCTGGCAAAGCAACAGATTTTCCGGTCGCTTTTTCTACCCATACAATTTTTGAGTAGCCTTCACTGCAGGGATTTTCTGGGTCTGCGCTAGAGTAAACCTTGTAGGTTGCCATAAAGCTGGAGCGGCCAGGTTCAGAGATATACACGTCAATACGCAAAGTGTCCGGGTGGAATACGGGGCGGAAGAAGGTGCAACCAATGCTAATGACAACGGGATAAGTACCTCCGCCAATAGGTATTCCCTTTTCCAGCATCCATTGAAAGCGTGTTTCTTCAAAGTAGCGAAAATAAATAGTGTTGTTCACATGTCCGAAGGCGTCCATGTCACCCCAGCGTACGGGAATATGGCAGCTGTAAAAAGGGCTGGTTTTTAACGGGTCTGTTAAGGGTTGGCTGGACATAACGATTACACCTTTGACTAGATCAGTGGTCGGCTGACATAAACCACCCGAGGGCAGTTAGTTAATTGAGGTTGGGGGCAAAAAAATGAGACGGTAATAATGGATCGGCAATTCAGCTCCACTGTGTCCTCGTCTTTCGATGGCGAAATATAGCAACTTGAACCTATAGCGTCGTCCATCGTTATGCCTTGAAAAGTACCGTAAGTGCTGATTTTGGCAAGAATTTGGTAGGCTGATTCAGGCGAGATACCCCAAGGGTGCATTTTGACATTTTTACCGTTAGCGCTGACGATAATTTCGAGCCCTTCTTGGTTGCATAGCCATTTCCCTCTAGAAAACGAGCAGCCAGCTTCATAGTGCATAGGTTTGCCTTCGAACTCGCCGTGGGATTGGCATTGTACAAACGCGGAGTCGAATGCTGCTTTCGTTTGCAGATCTTTCATTCCCTGAATTGACTCTGCTTTTAGATTGTGAGGTTTACCGCAAACAATTTCTTCGAGAGACACTAGTTCTTTTTTGGGGAGTTGGACATCTTTAGTGTACTGAACATTCGCCATAGCAGTAAAAGTATGAAGTGTTGCGAATAGGCAAAGTAAAACGATTCGATATCTCATTACAGCGCCTTATCCTTTCGCCTTAAAATTTACGTGCATATTGCCTAAGCCAGCATAGTTAAAGTTGATATCAGTGTTCAGTGGCACTTCAATCACGCCGGCAAATGAACCCGTAATAACGGCTTGCCCGGCGCTAATACCTTCACCTTGCGCACGTAAAAATTCGACCAGCCAGTAAAGCGGCGCTCGTGGGTGAATGTTGGGGTGGCGGCCTTGATGCTCAGAGTTTTCACCATTGCTACAGGTCACGCTAATTTTAAATTCACTGGCTGCGCGAGCGAGTTCCGCGTCCACTTCCGGGCCGATAAACAAGCCTTGGTTGACTAGGCCATCCGCCAACATTTCGGGGAAACTACAGGTTTTCGGCTCGCTATAACGGCTGTTGATAAGCTCTAATGCGAGATGGGTGCGCACTATGGCGGCATCAATTTCTGCAGGTGTGTAAGCTGTGCTACGCGATGGCAAATCTGTCCCAAAAAAGAAGGCCAGTTCTGGCTCAACTCGCGCTTTGTCATTTTTAGGCCATAAACTTATTGGCGGAATTGAATCTATAGTGCGAGTGTAAATGGGTGCGGCAACGATTTTGTCAGGTCCAGGCAGGCCACATTTCCAGCCGCCGATGGAGTCGTTCATTAGGTCACACCAACGTTCACTTATCGCCGCTTGAATCGCTAATGCGCTGTCAATGTCGGTGGGTCTGCAGTTGTCCGGTAGGCGGTCGCCTTGAGTTCCATCTATGCGGCGTGCCGTTAAAATATCAGCGGCTTGTGTTACCACTGCAGTCTGCTTCGACAGTTCAATTTGGTTGGCGGATATCGGCATTAATATCTCATCTTAAAAAACAGAAAACCCCTTAAGAAGGGGTTTCGGTGTCAGGGGTTTTGTAGCATACCAGAAGCTAGCCTTTTAGTGATGTGGGCTTAGATCCTGGGCTATATGTTGTAAGTCGGGGCCGGACTCAAGAATGTTGAGCATGGTTTGTTGTGCTTTTTCAGGGTCGAGATGTAGATCATCAAATATTTGTTGGGGGATCTCAAGTTTCGG
>JANYIO010000322.1 GCA_025362015.1 Gammaproteobacteria bacterium
CCCGTGGGCTTGATAACACCTGAACAGAACCTTGTGTTGCGAGCAGCGACAAAAGCTTTGATATATCTTGCACTGCCAACACCGAGGAGATAGCTTTACCTGCATCTACAACGTGAGGAACATCAACATTATCAACTGAACCGTATGAAATATTTTTTGAATATGCTTGTTGCAGGTTACCACTAATGGTCCCCCAATTAACGCCAGCTTCAAAACCTTCACTCAAACGTACTTCTAAAATTTTGGCTTCTAAAATAACTTGACGCTTTACGCTCAGCTCTGAGCGTTCTAAAAATTCACGTACCGCGCTCAGTTCACTCGGTAGCGCTTTCACGACGATCATACCGGCTTGCGGTGACACAGTGACTGAGCGATCTTGATTTTCGCCACCCACAATTGAAACAATCGTCGAATGTAACGATGACCAAAAATCCGTTCGATTTAATGTTTGCACACGAGAACCCGGTGTTATACTTGCACCCGAATTACCAGAAGAGTTGCCAGATTTATTTTTTTCAGCATTGTCGAGCATGCTCAACAAATTAGTCGCTTCACCACCGCCACCCGAATTATTCTGGCCGCCATTGTTATTGCCGTTGCTATTTCCCCCACCACTATTATTGTTGTTATTGTTGGATTGCCCACTACCAATTAATACCGACGTGTCCGATACACCAACGCGCTGCACATCTAAATAGTTAATATGAAATACTTCCGTGCGCAACGCATTTGCATAAATTGTGTAAATTCCATGATCCTGTTTAAATTCAAAACCATAAATATCGCGAGTAACTCGCAATACGTCATCAATAGTGACATCTTTTAGATCCAATGAAATTGAGCCCCTGACTTCCGGGTGAACAACAATATTGATTCCGGTACCGTTAACCAAACCCAGAAAAAATTCCTTCGCAGGTACTGCGCGCACCGCAACATCAAAACGCTCGCTAAACTTTTTTCCACTCGCTGTTTTTAGCGTATTATTATCCAGCAATGCCTGCGTAACCGCATCGGGTATATTTTCAGCAGAAGTCGTCGCTAATTTTTTATCGTGCGCCGCTTGTTCAGCAACTATCGAATTCATTTCATTTTCAGCAGCCAGCGTCTTATCGCGCTGGCTAGAGCAGCTGCTCACCGTTAGCAATACTGTCAATAGCATCAGCGGTACAGGAAGCATAAAAATACTGCGAAGATTTATCCTGTGATATTGTAATGGCATAGCCATAGCTCCAGAAAAATAGCTCTAAAAAATTTATTTTCGAATGACTGTTTTATTTAAAAGCACTCGCCAAACTTTATTACCTTGCCGTAAGGTTACGGCATCAGATTCAATTTTTGTTACTTTAGCACCAACACCTTTTATAATTTGATTTTCATGTAACTGTTGTCCATTGATAATGGCGATCTTTCTCTCAGTACCCAATAAAATACTACTCAGATTAATTAACGGTTGCCCAGCAACACTTATACCTTCTCCAGAAGCATGTTCATACCCCAAGGGGCGTGTTGGATCGGAGTGACGTACCGGATCCGAGTTATTTGTTTGCGCATAACTAGCACACGCAAAGAAGCACAAACTTATACCCACAGTAAGGCGATAATATCTACTCATGCAAAAATAATTAAACACCCAGTAGGCCCTCTTCTGAGCTCAGTGTATAAACCCGTAATATAATTTCAGCATTAGGATATTGAGTTACCTGGTAATCCAAACGTTGCCAATAAAAACGCCAGGGCAATGCTTCCAATGCCGTTAGAAATTGCAGAACTTGAAAATAGTTACCTGCAACTCGCAGCTCAACCACATGTTCATAAACACCCACACTACTCGATTCTTGTGTTCCATTAACAGCCGCGAGATGTAATTCCCGGATGGGTAGTGTAACGACTTCTAATAGTGTTAGTTGCGCAGTTTTTTGCAATACCTCTTGTAATAGCTGCGGCAATTGCTCTGCATTAATTAAACTTTGTGAGGTATTTTGTAACTGAGTTTCAACTCCCGCTATATCGGCTTGCAATTGCACAATTTGTGCTTTTTTAAGTCGATTGGGATCATTTAACAAAGCTTGCGTTGCTGTTGCAATTTGCATTTCTGTTGCGGTGCGCTGTGTTGCTAGCCCAGCCAATTGGGATTGCGTCTCCTGTACTTTTTTATCAAACGGTGCCTGAATAATAAAGTTCCATAACATAAACACTACAGCACTTGCGGATAAAAAAATCAGTACGCGTTCGCGCATAATGCGCGCATCAATTTTTTCTTGAAGCTCTTTAAGACGCAGTTTCTCAAGAAGAAGCTGTTTAAAGGATTGGGGCATTAGCGTTTACCCCCTGTAGTAGTTGTTTTTTCTTCGCCAGGCTGAATCAAAAATGTGCGCATGACCTCATGTGTGTTTTCATCTTGTTCAGCGATTCTCATTTTTTCAGCAGTTGCTTTAGTGGCTTCATTCGTAGGCCTTGCCTTGGCTAAAGAAAACAGCAATAGGCCATTATTATTTTTGTCGCGCTCAACATTCATTACGCCAAAACCAACATTGGCAAAACTGGCGTCTGCACGTAACTTTTGTAAATAAAGAGGAATCTGATCTGCGCTGCGAGCCTTACCACTAAGCTCCGCATAAGTACCACCTCTTTGCAGCGAAAATGTTTCGAGGGATATAGTGTTTAACGATGCCTGCGCCAAAGCTGTTAGTTGCGCAGAAAAACCTTTTTGGTTACCCAAACTCTGCGAGGAAATCATCGCTAACACTTGCTGGCGACGCTGCAATACTTGTTGCAGCTGCTGGATCTTTGTATCCACATCAACATCAGGCTGTGCAGATTTTTGCGGCGTTAAAATTTGTAACTGTGCTTGCAATGTTTGCTGTGCTTGTTGAGCTTGAGTTAATTGTTGTAGTAATTGTGCATGTTGATGGCTGATGAAAAACGATACCAAAATCAGCACAATAAAAATACCTAACAAACCCCACGCCATATGAATAGTACGCAACGGCTCACGGCTGGGGCGGAACTCAGGCAGATATAAATTAATTTGTTGCATTAGGCCACCCCCACTACATCTTGGCGTAATGCAGCACCGAGGGCCAACAAGCAAAGCGATAAGGTGTGCTCCTGCACATCTTTACCGATTTGCAATCCAGAATGCACATCTAAAACATCAATAGTCACGGTCAAGCTATTGCGAATTGCAGCCGTTAATTTATCGCTGGTAATATTTTCACCACACAGATAAACATGGCTCGGTGGTATTTGACGCATTTGCCGTTCAAAATAATCAAGTGAGCGCTGCAATTCCAACACTAAAGCTTCAGCAGGAAGTTCATCAAGTAAACCACCATTATAAGCAAGCGAAAATTGACGCGAAAGATACAAGTTACCATCGCGGATTATCTGCAAACTACCGCCACCTGGCGCTAATTTAATTAAGGCTATACCGCGCTTCGTCTCGCAGCATGTTTGCACAAGATTCCGCAGCACCAATTCAGGAATATCAATGGTCTCCAACGTAAGTTGTGCCGCTTTCGTTTGGCCAATGAGCTGAACAAGATGATTGCGTTGCATGACCACTGCATAGGCCATTCGACTGGTGCCACGAGCACTATCCTCTGGCAATAAAAACGCATCGATAACCGCATCGGTAATAGGAAATTGAATTAAATCTTTAACGCGCCACCGCAAAGCTTCCGCTAGCTCGTCCAGAGGAACCTTAGGTGCTTCACCAAGCAGTAATTGATAAGTGCCGGAATTAATCACTACATTGCAGGGGACTTGCTGTAGCCCCAACTTAACCAAACGATTGCGTAACACCTCAGGAGCATTCGCCTTTGTATCACAAGGTAGAAATTCACAATGAACGAGATGCGGTTCCTGTGTTGCAGGTCGCTGAATATAGGCGAAAGCAACGCCATCGGCGGTAAATTCCACTCCAAGTGCTTCGTTTTTCTGCGATTTTGCACCGAACAAATTCAACTGAGTGCCTCTAACGCTTATTGATAGGAGGTGGTAAATAACGTTTTCAACCGGCAGCGCGACACAAAAGATTTTCTTAAATATTAAATGTCTGCTGATGGAGCTAATAACTCTTGATTATACTTGCTGCCACAAACATAACCGTTATCATGACCTTAGACCATAAAAGGTGAAAAAGCCAAAGTTCTACTGTGTTTTGTTTGGAGCAGAGTTTTTTTAAACTAAATAGTGGAAATGTGGGTAAAAAAAATCCCCAGCACAGCTGAGGACTTTTAAGATAAAGTTCAAATTACATTTGGACGCAGATTGTATAAATAGCAGTTTCCGCATAAATGGCAGGCCCAGCCGCAGCCGAAGGGTTGGTGTTAACGCCTACAGCCCCGACTATGCCACGCATTTTACCCGTATTGCCATTGCCGTCATCCATCTGCGTGTCCATAGCCGCCGCAGACTTACCTGGTACCTGACTCAAGCAAACTACACTCCCACTAATTGTCGGTGCAGCACCCACAGCTACAGTCACCAAACCAATTAGGCCGCCGAAAGCATTGCGAGGCAAAGAGGGAATGCCAACCGAAAGCGGATCCCCACTAATAAAACCGGCTGCCCTTAAGTGTTGCCAAAAAAATTGGCCTTCGCCACCTGGGTTGAAGGTCTGAGCAAATCCGGCCCCGGCAATAATCCCATTGCCATCACCACCGGTGAGCGTTGTCCACGCACCGCCACGAGGAGTAATCACTGCAGTTGGACCGTCATCACCGGGCAGCCGCTGATAGCGATCTTGATAGGCATATAACGCGGAGGTAATGCCATTAATTTCACCTACTCCTCTTTTAACTTTTGCATTTTCAATCAATTCCGTACCTTTTAGCACTCCGCCAAGCAGCAAGCCGATAATAACCAATACAATCGCAATTTCCACCAAAGTAAAGCCCGATTGGGATTTTTTAAATGACATATTCTTATTCATAACATTAACCTTTCTTACGTGAAAAATCAGTTGTGTGGCAATCCACTCGTGTTGTAAAAATCCATGTATTGATTTGAGTGTAGCAACGATTTTGTAATTGCAAAAAAAAAATGCTGATTTTTTAATAGGTGGCAGATCTTAAATGGATAATTTTATATTTTTTCAACTCAGCATGTGTCACAACCGACCTGCCCTGCTGAGTTCGTAAATAAGTGTGGGGTGCGAGATCCACACTACGATATCGTCGAACTCAACACCCGTTTTATCGTATTCAGTAGGTGTGCGCATCACAAAGTCTGTATCGCCATCTCGATTCTCTATTTGATCAGGTGAAACTGATGCAGGCAGATCTACACCATCTTTTCCCGTTGAAAGTACAACTGCCACCGCGATATTAGTAATCAGCGTTGCTGGCGTTGGACATGGACTCGATATACAAATATTTAAAATGGGAGCTACGCCTACAATAGGAATAGCAGTGCCGTACCCATTTGCTAATTTATAAAGGAAAGGCTGTTGCCACACATCAACTAAAGCACCATTTTTTATGGTCCCTTGAATACCCAAGGTTGCATAGGGAATAAGGTTGTTAGCCGCAACGCACACCGGTGGAGCGAGCCCTAATCCAGCGGCGTTGGTGGGGCAAGGTAATTTACTATTTGTTAGCGCATACCCCAGCAATGCCGCTCGAATTTCTTGTAATTGTAGTTCAGTGGTTTTACGGTGGTTGATATCTCGCTGAGCTCTTAAGGGCATAATTAACCCACCGAGCAATAAACCGATAATAACTAAGACTATCGCTATTTCGATCAGCGTAAAGCCCTGCTGCTTAAGGGACGATGAAGATGAGATCATTGAAGGTCGCCGTATGGTTGAGGGGTCGAAGCTGCGTAAAATTATTGTCACCCGAGACGTTATTAGTACCTTCAAAATAGTTTTTTATGGTTCCAGGCACCCTGGGAATTTGTGAAGGAACCGTGGCACCTAATGCGATACCCGGAGCCATCACAATTACTCGGGCATCGTTAAAAACACCATCGCCATTTAGATCAAGACAATTAGCAATAGCTGGAGCCGGTGGACTCTGTAAATTTGGTGGACAAATTTTGTAGTAGAGCATGTTCCCCCAATGTGGAGTCAGCCATAAAGGTAGGGCTGTAGCAGCATTGCTAGCAACATAGGGAGCGGGACAAGCCGTCCCCCAACCTGACGGTAAAGCGACCCCCAAGGGGACTCGGCCTTCAAATGTATTTACTACGCTGTTATTGCTAACGCTGGGAGCATATGGAACAGCCCAAGGATAAATATGACAATTTGTGTTATAGGTATTTAAAAGATCACGTACTTCCGCCAAAACTCGCCCTTCAACAGTTGTCCAAAAAGTCCCCACCGGCATCCCTAGCAGTTTGTCATTGTGAGTTGCATCAGCCAAGTCGTTGTAGTTGGTATAGGGGTTAACGCCGTTAGGAGGTTCAATAAAATTAATCGCCGGTGATAACGGAGTTGTTATTGGGTTTTGGCCACCGAGGGGTTTACCGGGAGCAATAACAATAAAAGCCATGGGTTGACCATTTAGCAGAAGTGCGGATGTGCGCGAACTATTACGGGGAATAAAGGCAGCAACTGCATTGCCACCATATCCTATGGGAATGACATACCAGAGTGGAGGTTGCGGTGGCGTAATTATTCCACCAACAGTTACTGCGAGGCCCAAAGTCACAAAGGGTACCAATCCCTGCAGACTGACGCAGCCCCCCACTGGAGCGGTGTTTGACATGCCATCTCCATCAGTATCAGGGCAAGGCAAGGTGCCTGGTGGTTGCGGATTAGATGTCTGAGTCAACGCAAAGCCCATAATGGCGTCGCGCGCCTGTACCAGTGCTGCGACCGTTTTGGTATTATTTTTTTGCTCGATAGAATTAATTGAAAGACGACCAATGATTGACGCGGTAAATGCAATCAAGATGATCCCCAGCATCACCAATAACGCTATGCCACGGTTTTTTTGCGTAGTGGAAATGCGGTCATTTCGCGCTGGACTGAACACTGGAATGCACCTCATTAGCGGATGATGTTTGCATAGTTGCACTACCGGTGGCTGTCGCTAAATTTTCAACAACTGGTTTAACCGCAAGTTCAGATACCACAGCTTGCTTGGGAGTTGCCAACCGATAGGACTCTTCCACGCGCTGACTATTAGGTATCCAAACCTGCCCAGGCTTAAGTATAGCTACATGATTGACACCCTGAAGGGGAACTTTCACGTTCGCGGATTGCAAAATATCACCCAAAATTTTATGGTTGAAGGCTGGGTTTTCTAGTCTGCCATTGCCGCCACTCACCCATACCTGATGCTGGCCATCCGCACGTAATAAAACCCCCGAGAGCTTTAAAGGTTGAATGATACGATTATTTACCTCTGATGGTGTAAGGACTGGGCTTTCATCTACACCCGTTATTTGCGGGCGGGTTAACCCGCCACGATGTCGCGCTTCATCCAGTGTTTTGCGCTGCTCCGGAGTGGTAAATAACCGCCCAAAAGATAGATCACTCGCAGACTGATTTTGTTGATCTGACAACGAGAGATTTGCACTCCACACCGGGAGCACTAAGCAAAACACGATGATTATTCCACTGCTGACCCTACCCGCTAGACACCCGAAATATTTATCACTATTAAACCGTGGGTTTACAGGGTACGTTTTATTTTCCATCAGGCAGCACCTCCCACGCACGGGTAACATCTCCTAGCGAGTACCAAAGCAACTCGCATTGGCCCTTGAAACCAGCAGCTATATGACTATTGTTTGAAGAGCTGCTCACCTCGGCAGACGCTCCTTCATTACGCCGAATTTCGCAATTTTGAGCACTAAAAAGGCCTTTAGATTGAACCTGTATTTCACTTATTAAATGATAGAAATCACCTTCATGGAGTAATCTAAAATCAATCCGCATGGGCGTTATTTTTACTATTAAAGATTCATTTTTGTAAGTGGTGTTGGTTTCCGTAGCCATAACTGTAGGCGAGAGCGTGAAATTTACCGCAGGTATTAGGTGATGATTAACGTCAGCACGAAGTGTTTCAATCCACTGTAATCGTTGTGGTTGCCCTATAAGCCCCTGAGTTTGTAAAGCTTGGTAAGGAATTAGGTATTTAGCCAGCAAGGCCGCTGATTGCTCGGCGCCAAGGTTGATACTTTGCTGTTGTTGGTAACTGCTTTTAGCCACGAGTAGCGCCTGCTCAGCGTTACTATGCACTAACAGCGCTATGCTCAAGGCAATCAATGCCGCCCCAGCCAAGAGCAGACTTAATCCGTGTTTACGCCAAAAAGGAAACTTGAGTAGGTCATTCATGCGCAACGTCCTCCCATTCCCAACCAATCAAAATTTCATAGTGATTCGCCTCTTTTATAATGCCGGTCTCTGGTACAACACCTGCGTCATCAATAAAAGTCAACGCGGGACGTATATCAACTGGCATTTTGAGCACCACAACTCTGGTCACTTTGGGGATCTTCCGCAATGCATCTGCAAAGGCCTCCATAAGCTTAACCGTTTCATGATAGCTGCGATCACCCCGGTGCAAATAACCATCAATCGTCACCAGAGGCTGCAAGCTGGCGGTAGCAGAAACTTCTGGCACAGGTTGTGCCGCGGCCTCCTGAGCTTCAATTGCAGACAGGGGCTCAGAAACACTAGCTTGCTGCATTTGCAAAAGCTGAGTCAGTTCAACAGGAGTATATTTTTTCCAAATAAAACCATCCAATTGCAGGCTTGCAAACCGACGGTCACCAAACACCATGCTAAGGGGTGCAAATAAGTGCTCAGGGCTTAGCTGCGCTTCTACTTGTAAACGACGTGCCAGATCTACAGTCGCCTGCACACTGGGAGCATCCGTCAAACGTTGTTGTATAGGAGTGAAGTCATTTTGATAACGACGCTCAAGGATCGTTCGTTGCGCATCAATAGCCTGTTGTTCCTGACGTAACTCAAGGCTATTGAGCCATAACAAACTGGCACCAATAAAAATGATCAAGCTCCCCAAAGCAGTAGCAAGGGCAATAACTCGATTCAATCGATATTGAAAGTAAGCTTGTTTTTCTTTAGCTTGGGCGTAATGATCGGGTGCCAATGGCGCACTTGCACAGAGGTAGGCAAAGAGAGCGTCAGCCTCTTGATTCTCGCAATTTTGCAATTTGTAATGAGTAAAAAGCTGATTTAAATTAACAAATTGATATTGGATGGCATGAGTGTCTTGTATACGTTGACGGGTTTCTTCCAGCTGATCGCTCGCTAAAATACAGTAGACATAGAGCTTATCGGCAAAGCTCATAATCCGCTGATTGGTTAGGAAGATATGGATTTGCTCAGCGCCCTTTTTGATACTCAATGCAGCGTTAGCGGTGCTCTCATTAGCAGCGCCTTCTTCATCACGACGGTCCTCCGGATTACGGCGTTCGGCCTGAACTCGACGATCAAGTTCGCTAGCTTGTGAGGACAAATCTTGCTCTTCTTGCGGGCCGCGTTGGCGACGATCGTGCTGGTTGTGCTGGTTGCGTCGCTCATCACCCTCGTTATCATTGCGCCTATCGCGCCTATCGCGTCTATCGCGTCTATCGCGGTCTAACTTTTCCTGACGCGATAACATTAAGGTGCCATCAATAAAGTAACTTTCACGCTGTATTGTGTTGGTTTGCTGCGAAACTATCATGATATTTTTGGGCATGATAGTTTTAGGCATTACATTCTTAACTGTCTCACTTTTTTTATTTTGTGTGATTGCCGTAAGCAACTTAACGCTCAACAAGGGTAATGACCAAATGCCGGCTAAAGGAATCTTATATTTTTGGAGGAGCGTTAACCAAGGCTCCAAAACATCTTTATTGATGAGTGCGGAGAGCAACAAATTATCGTCTTTACGGCCGTCTTTATTGCGCCCTAATGCCTGCACATGCACATGCACTTCACCGCGATAATGGCGATCCAGCAGCCGCGTAATAATCGCTTTACGGTCAGTGGCGTTGACATGAGGAATACTCTCACGGCGAAAGTCTTCCTCCACCAAATCCACCAATAATTGTGAAGGGATACGTGTGGCCTGCTGCAGGTATTCGTCAAATTGGCAGATGCCTTCTTCATCGGGCTCAAACTCGCCACTCCCAAGTAGCCGCGACTCCTGCCACTCGAAGACTTTCATACGATAACCGGAAAAATAAAATACGCGTCTAATCATTCGCGCACCTTTTAATTTTATTAGCCCAGTTTTTCATTAGCCCACCTTCGCCACAGCGTCCCACACCGGCCCAAGTACCGACATCATGATCCACGCCAGAAGTGAGCCCATAATCACAGTTAACACGGGGCTGATAGCGGGTTCAATTGTGTCAATTGCCTCCTGTACTTCACGGTTATAAAAATAGCTTACGTTCATTAAAGCTTCATCGAGATTACCGGTGTTTTCACCTACTTTTAACATGCGTACCACTAAGGGCGGAAATAACTCCAGGCGCGAAAAACTTTCGCTGATACTAGCGCCCTCAGAAATGTATTGCGCGGCACGATCTATGGACTCTGCCATAACGGCGTTATCAACCAGTGATTTGCAAATATCCAATGCGCGCAAGACAGTGATACCCGAGGCGTAAAGCAGTGCCATATAACTCGCAAACCGTGCAAGTTTAATTTTAAAAGCAATGGTGCCAAATAGTGGGATACGCAGTTTCCATCCATCCAACTTAAAGCGAAACGCGGGAGATTTTTTAGCTGTAGATTTAACAAAATAAATTGCAATCATTGGCGCAAAAAGAATGACCCACCAATAGTTAACAAAAAAATCAGAAACGGCTATCAGCGCCAGCGTATGAAAGGGAATTTCTCCGCCCATTTCTTTTACGAAGGGAATGATTTTGGGCACGAGATAAATCATGAGAAAAGCCGCCACAGCAAAAACAACTACAGCCACAATCGCAGGGTACATAATTATTTTAACCGTTGAGGCAATCAGCTCATCAGTCCAGCGCAAGGTTTCGCCCATATCCTTAAGAATTTTGGGCAGCTCCCCTGTCTCTTCACCCACGGCAATTAAGGATACAAAAACGGTATCGAAATCATTCGGATATTCGCGCAGGGAAGCAGAAAAAGTTTTACCGCCTTCGATCGATTCTACCAAGCTCGCCAATACATCATGATAGTAACCGGCGGGTGCACTATCACGGAGATCATGTAAACCTTCCAGCAAAGGTACGCCAGACTTGGTTAACTGCTCCAACTGAAAAACCATATTGATCAGTTCGCGGCGCGTGAGACTGCGGCGGCCAAAACGAATGCTGCTGGGTTTAAGTTCAATGCCCGTTATTAAATCTTGCCCAAGGGTAGTCAGCCGGTGTTCTATTTCTAATAAATTAGAGGCCTGTAAGCGGCCGTTAATTATTTTGCCGCTTTTATCAATCGCCTTATATTTGTACTGCGCCATAGTTATTTAAACCGCCCGGTAAGATCAACCACACGGCTCACTTCTTCAATAGTGGTTTCACCGAGCAGTACGCGCCGAATACCATCGTCAGCCATGGTGACAAAACCATTGGAGAGCGCTTGCTTGAGTAATTCACGCGACGTAGCACGATTGGCAACGAGATCATCCAGTTCATCATCCATTTTCAACACTTCCATCACCGAAACACGCCCCTTGAAACCTGACGTGCATTTATCACAACCGACAGGATCATATACCGTCACCGGAGCACTAACTCCCAGTACAATTTGTTCAAACTCATCTGACGGGCGCGGTTTTTTGCAATGTTTACACAGCGTACGCAGCAGGCGTTGACCAATAATGCCAATAATATTACCAGCCATGATTTCAGGTTTAACACCAATGTCTGTCAAACGAGGAATCGCGCCCAACGCCGAGTTAGTGTGCAGGGTAGTAAATACTTGATGACCCGTCATGGCAGCACGCAATGCCATCTCTGCGGTGGCTTCATCGCGCACTTCGCCTACTAAAATAATGTCTGGATCTTGTCGCATTAACGAACGAATACCGCTGGCAAAATCCATTTTCGCCACTTCGTTAATCGAGGTTTGGCGAATCATGTCCATTGGATATTCCACCGGATCTTCCAGTGTCATGATGTTGACTTCAATCGACTTGCGAAAATTCAACATGGAATAGAGCGTGGTCGTTTTACCGCTACCGGTAGGGCCGGTAACCAAAATAATTCCTTCCGGACGGCTCATTAAAAGTTTGAGCAAATCAAGATTGTCGGGGTGAAGGCTAAGCTTTTCCAAAGGCACAATACCTTTAGAGCGATCCAATACCCGCAACACAATATTTTCGCCGTGCGTGGTGGGCTGCGCTGATACCCTAAAATCAATCGTATGCCCACCTACTTTGAGAGAGATGCGGCCATCTTGTGGGGTGCGTGTTTCAGCAATGTTCATTCCCGCCATAACTTTCAAACGCACCGCAATCGCCGACCAGTAATCTTTGTGCAAACTGCGAATCTGGCGAAGCACACCATCAATCCGGTAACGCAAACGTAAGAAGCCCTGCTCGGGTTCAAAGTGCAAATCCGAAGCATCGCGCTTAACTGCATCGGATAAAATGGCATTAACCAAACGCACCAGCGGCTGGCTATATTCGGTACCGCTCAAATCGAGGCTGTGGTAATCCACAACACCCGTTTCAATTTCGCGCAGAATGCCATCAACTGAAAGCTCATAACCGTAAAACTGGTCGATGGAATGGCGTATTTCACTCTCAGCAGCAAGTAATGGCTCTATTTCGATATCAGCAGCCAATACTGTGCGAATACGGTCGAGCACTATGACATCGTAGATATCGGTCATCGCCAGTTGCAAGCGCTTGGTTTGCGCATCAAAACTGACCGGCAAGACGGTATGACGACTAGCCAATTGCTTGGGAACCAGGTTAATGGCTTCCTGATCTGGCACTGCATGGGAGAGATCAATACTCTCCCGCCCGATGGATTCACTGAGAACATCGCGCATGATCGACTCAGTGACAAAACCTAAATCAATGAGTGTTTGACCTAAGGGTTTGCCGCCTTTTTTCTGCTCCGTCATGGCAATCGCGACTTGGTCGCTACTCACCAAGCCTCGATCAATAAGCTGATCGCCTAAACGTTTCTTGGGCGCATTCATGACCTAGTCCCCTCTTGTGCAGAATTGCCCTTTTGTTTAAGCAGGAGTAGTGCCTCTAATTCTTTTATCCGACGATCAATCGCTTCTTTCGAAAAAGTGATCGGGTGCGCATTGCTAAGCGTTAGTGCTTGCTGATAAAAACGCACGGCTTCTTTCGGTTGATTTAAGTGATCGAGCGCTACAGCTAAGTTAAACGCAAGATCAGGATTTTTGGTATCCCGCTGCCAGGCTTCAAAAAACGCTAGTTGTGCAGCATCCCATTGCTGCCGCGCTGCATACAAAGAACCCTGTAAAAAATGTAAGTGCGCAGCATCAGGATATTCGCGCAAGAGCTGAGTCAGCTCGCTCTCCAGCTGCGGATTCTGTTCACCGTTTACACTCAAGGCCAAAATTCCAGCTTGGGCATAGTCATCTTTAGGGTCGCGTCCCAGGCGCTGCTGATAAAACCCCAGAGCATCCTGCTGCCTGCCTTCGCGCACGGCCACCGCAGCTGCTCCTAAGAGTGCATCTCGCTGGTTTGAATCTTCCTCCAAGGCTTCGCGGTAAGCAGCTTTTGCGACCTCAAGGTCACCCCGTTGATAGGCTTTGTAACCGCGATCGATGGCTTCACTAAGGGCATCCTCAACAGGTTTTTGATGCGCAACAATAATGCCTTGTTTGGTTACAAACTCCGGAGGAAGAACATTACTATTGCGCGCGCTATTACCTGAGGAAACAGGCGCCACCACGTGTCTGCTGGCCAGTTGTTTAGTTGGCAACTCAGAATGGGATTGTTCTGAGTTGGATTGTGTAGGAATGGATTGCAGAACAGGTGCAGCAAGCTTGCCTTCTTGCACCAGTGATTCAGGCGGCTTTTTTTCATCCACATTGATAGTGTCTGCCGTTGGCGCCGCCACGTCTGTTGGCACTACCGCGTCATTGGCCAAGGTTGCCGAAGGTGCAGCGTCACCTTGGTTGGTAGTTGCAGGTTTTGGTTGCAAAACAATAACGGCAGCAGAGTCGCTCCGAAGCAAATAATAATAAAATACCAATACCGTAATCGCTGTTAGTGTCAGCAACGCAAACATTACCAATATACGTTTGCGTGCATTATCAGTCGCTTTTTTGCTGCGCGTCATCAACTGAACAAGCGCAGCTTTGCCTGCTGTTTCGTTAAATTGCGCAATTGAACTCGCTTCGAATTCTTTGCTTTCTGATCGTTGCGCTTCCGGCACGAGGAGTTCTGGTTCTAGAGATATTGCTGTTGCCTTGCTTTCCGGTATCTGAATATCAGGCTCTTGAATACTCAGTTCTTGTATTCTGGCTTCCTGAATTTCTAGCACTTTAGGAGTTGGTTCTTGTATTTTGATTGCTTCGGTTTTAGGCACAGCCGCAGTTATTAAGACGGGTGCCGGCTCCAGGGTTGCATCTAAAGCTTCTCTTAAATACTCGCGGTCGATTTCATCAATATCAAAAACCAGTGGCTCCGGAGCCTCCTCAGTAACTATTTCAACAACAGCACTGGCGGTAGTAAAGTCTTCTTCATCAGTATCCATGGAAACATCGGCCACTTGCAGGATGTCATCAACCGCAACAGGTTGGCTGGATACTAGTGGGGCTAATTGCACTTCTACACTGTGCTGATTGACAGCTTCCGGTTGCTCACGGTCAAGCTGCGCGCTAGCAAGCTGAGCTCCGGCCGGCTGTTCACGGCGCTGCTTTTCCAATGCTGCTTTTTTGAGGGCATCGAGCAAGAGGCTCATAACTGCTACTCCCTTTCACTAGCATTAAGCTTTTTACTGGAGCTCGGCAGATATTCCTGGAATTGACGAAAATCACCTGTAAGGCTGGCACTTTTGATCACAATGGGTTTGATAAAAATCACCAGTTCAGTTTTAGCGGTATTGTCATCGTCGTAGCGAAACAATGCGCCCAGCAACGGGATTTTCGACAATACTGGAATACCGCGCTTGGTATTGTTGACTTCATCCTGCATCAAGCCACCAATAACGGCAACATCACCGCTGTTAACTTTCAATACCGACTCTACTTCACGAACTTGAATAACGGGAATTTCACTAATGACTTTGGCTGTTGCCAGATTCGGATTTGGATCGCGCACTTGTCCAATCACCCGCGAAATAGTTGGGCGAACATTTAAAGTCACTGACCCATGTTCATTAATATAGGGGGTCACACTCATCACGAAACCAACAGGTACAGTATTAACTTTGGTTTCAAAGGTGGTGGTTGAGCTGGCACTCGCCGTCGCAGCAGTTACGTTAACACCTACCGTGAAATACACCAGGTTATCAACTACTTTGAGTATTGCCGTCTGGTTGTTAATCGCCATAACTTTGGGGCTGGACATGATATGCACATCACCAAAAGTCTGCAGGGCTTGCAGAGTTGTTTGCAATAGATTGCCATCGAGCCGAGTACTGGCACCGATGCTGAAAGCAGGTGGGGCACTGAGCGCCACATCATTTACAGCATTGGCAATATTAAACAAAATATTATGGCCACTACCATCACGTACCAAACTCCAGTTTATTCCCGCCTGATAGCGATCATTTAGTTTGACTTCCGCAATAGTGGCTTCAATAAGTACCTGGCGCTGAGCACTGTTTTGTACCTCATCAATAAAACGTTGAATTTCTTCGTGTTGTTTTTCAGTGGCGCGTACGCCCATGATACCGCTTTCACGATTGAGCATAATGTCAGGATTACTACCGTCGGCACCCGCCGTAACATCCCCATGATTGCCGCTAATGATGACTCCAATATTTTTTTGCAGGCTGGACCAAAATGCATTTTCGGAAACATTTTTAATTTCAGTAGTTGAGTTGTTATCGCCACCACCGCCCTTACTATCGCCAGCTCCCTGCCCGGTAGAATTAATTTGCGTTGAGACGCCAACGGTGCCATTAGTGGTGCGCGCTATATTCAAATAATCAATGCGATAGTTGCGCAAAAAAGGTGAGTCTTTGCGGATGCGCAGTACTTTATTGGTAATGGAGTAACGTAAATTACCGCTGGCAGCAATTCGCTCAAGAATAGCGGGCAAGGGTTGATTGACAGCGTTGAGAGTGATCAAGCCATCTACATCATTATCTACATCCAAATTCAAATCAGCATCGCGTGCTAACGAAAATAATAATTCACGTACTGGTACATCACTCACCACAACTGTATGAGTTTCTTCTCTCTTGGTGGGCTGTGGCGCGGGTAATGGTGGAGCCGTGCGAGTTAAATCGGGAATATGCGCAGCCTCAGTGGCGTTTTCCGGCTTGCTAATATGACCTTGCGATGGTTTAGGTTCAAAACGTAAATGTTCACAGGCTGTCAATGTAATCGTGAGTGATAAACCCAGCAACGACAGCATGCAAAGTCGCCAGGGAAAAAAACTATCGCAAAACATTTTCACGGTTAAAAAACGTTGTTTCACTCTACTGACTCCACAACCGATTGACTGCTTTTAGCAGGTTTATAAAACGTGAAGTGCATGGCAATTGCAGCAAGCACCAAACAACCAACAATACCCAGTACCGGAACCCAGAGCCGCAAACTGCCCTGTAAACTAAAACCCAAACCAAAGCTATTGTGAGGCCGAAAATTACTATCGCGCGCAGCCTGGCGAATATCTTTAACCGTAAGTGTGTGGCGATCTTGCGTGTAAGCAGACAAAAGTGTTTTATCGGCAATAATATTGATACGCCGCACCAGACCTTGGGAATAACGCGCGATAGAACGCGCCACTGAAGATGAAAATAAATCTGGCCCGGTGTAACCCACAGCACGTAAACGAAAATTTAAATAGGCCTGAATGTCGGGGAGATTCAAAGGCGTTAAATACAAACTGTGAGTAATGCGTTCCCGTAGTTGGCGGATGCTGGGATTGGCGAGTTTTTCATCAAGCTCGGGTTGACCAAACAACACAATTTGCATCAATTTGTAATCATTTGTTTCAAGGTTGCTGAGTAAACGTATTTCTTCCAATGTTTCTAGTGGCATGCCCTGCGCTTCTTCTACCAACACAACCACTTGACGATTATTCGCGTGGCGCATCAATAAGGTTTCATGCAATAAGCGCATCACTGAAAGTTTGTCAGCATTGTCCGCCACCGGTAAACCCATTTCTTGAGCGATGGCATGCAAGGTATGTTCTGGAGAAAGACTGGGGTGCGCAAGATAAACCCAGTCAATTTTATCGGTCAACTTTAACGGCAACATGCGGCAGAGCATCGTTTTGCCACTGCCCACTTCACCCACCACTTTAATAATGCCTTCGCCTTGAGAAACCGCATAGCAGAGCGCATTTAAAAGCGCGCCACGATCTGAGCCTTCAAAAAAAGCATGAGTGTCTGGTGTAATACGAAATGGAGGTTTGTGTAAACCAAAAAATTCCAGATACATGGCCTATTAGTTCTCTTGTTCTATCGCAATTTTGTTTATTTGTTTTACCAAGCGTTAGCAGAATTTCATCTAGATTACCTAGAGTGTAGGCTACAAAGTAATAATGACCAGCAAAGTTGCTTTCCTTAGCATTGATATTTGAGAGACTTATATACCGGTGAGAGTGTAATTAAACGTCATCACTGTTACTGTTCCTTTGGGTGTAGTCACTTTCATAGTTAAGACTCCATTAATATCTACATCACCGGCTATCGCTGTAGTATTGGAATTTGTAAGAGTGAAATCTATCTCTTGGCCGTTATATATATTTGATGCGCCGACAGTCTCCGGTACTGTGTAAGAAATATCACCAGTTAACACACCGCCATTTGTGGTGACTTGAACAGTGGTGCCGGCAGGTAACGTTTGCCAGCTAGAATCAGCAAAGGTTAAGATAAATTCTTTACTACCATCTTCAGGAATGATTAGCCCTACACCATCCTCCTTTACGTTATTGCCACCGTCATTCGTTCTATACACATACTTTCCTTTGATATGTGCAATATTTGGATTAACTACACCTGCTAGTGCATTACTCCTTAGAGTCAGATGAGCAACACTACCAGACATAATCAGCACCAATGCCTTACGCACATGAATACTTTGTTTAGCGCCTAGGCCACATAAATTACCTACACATTGCGGACCATTAAACAAACCATCACGCACATCAAAGCTCTGATTATTATTAAAATCAATAAACTTTTCGCCTAAGTCATAGGCGTAATTTTCGTTATCGTCACGCCAGGCTTCGGACATATCAAAGAAGCCATTGGCCGCAGCAGCAACACGTCCGAAACCGCTTTCAGCAGCATTTAAAAAACCTACGCCATCCGCTATATCAAATGTGTTATTGCCGTTAGTATCATTAAAAGTTTCGTGACCAATTGCAGTGGCTAACACAGTAATACGGTGATCAGCTACACGGGGTTCACCGCTCGTCCACTTGACCGAGCAAGCGCCGTTAGTGGTATTACAACTGGGAATGATACTGCCGCCTTCGGTAGTGAAATTAATCGTAGTACCATCGGGCACAGGATTATTGAAGGCATCCGCTAAACGCGCAGTAAGCGCAACATCAATACCATCATAAGCATCTGTTTCGGAGTTATAAAGTCCAGCAGCCAGTGAAAAGCTATCCTGATCTGGCAGCCCAGTATTGACTGAAAGCAAATCTGACTGAGTTTGAATAACCTGGCTATTGGCCGCAGTTACCGCTGCAGTCACGCGTACTGCGGTAGGTACATTACCCGCATTCACTTTAGTAGTAACCAGCCCAAGTGAATTGGTGATAGATGTGGCGGGCGTGAGTGTTAAGTTACCTACTGAGGTATTCAAACTAAAATTCACAGTCTGCTGCGGAAGTGGATTACCCAGCGTACCTTTCACCAAAAAAGTGAGCGTAGACGTTTCTTGTTGTCCTTGCCCACCTGTACCTTTGAGAACAATAGATTGCGGTGATAACGACACAAACTCTATAGAGCCAATATTTTCAGGAGATATATTAATAATTTGTGTAAGTGCTTTTGTTTGATTATTAACGGTAACCGTTGCCTGAATAACATCCTGTCCACCACCGCAACTAACGTCTTCGTAAGTAGAATTAGCTACACCGTTAACGGTAAAAACTCCTGTGCTTATATGCGCCTTACTACTTCCAACACAGCTAGACGTAAAATTAACTTGCGATGGGGTCATAATCCGTTGATTATTTTCATCCACCATCGCCAAAGAAATTCCCAAAGTACCACCCGCGCTAATATTAATAGCGCCTGCGCTATCCGCCGCAATCGAAGCACCTAAAAGATTTTCCACAAACTGATTACTACTATCAAAATGTCCCAGCTTAACAATTTGATCAGTAATGTTTATCGAACTGCTGATAATTTCATAATTCACCCTGGCAGCTATGTTGACCCCATTAATAGTGACTTCCGCGAGCGCAGCAGCCGCTCCCAGGTTCGCCTCACTGCTGGCGAGATTAACTTCGGCAATACCATTTGAATCCGTCAAACCACTTGCGACGTTGGTGGTGCCCAACTCAACCGTAAATTTTACTACTTGACTGGTAAGTGGAAGATTATTCGCATCGGTTACCAACGCATGTAATTGCACAGTTTCATTACTTATAAAGCGATTAATCGTAATACCACTGCGCAGTAAACTCAGATTAATCTTCGAAGTAGCAATGGGTGAAGGAGGAATGGGTGCAAGCAATTCAAAATTATATTTGCTAGTCACGGTGCCAAACTTAGCAGTGATAGTACCGGCCCCCAGAGTGTCGGAAGGACTAATCTTGGTCATCGCATATCCTTGAGCGTCTGTTAGTATTTGCTCGGATGTCAGCGTACCCAAGGTGGAGCTCATCGCAATAATTTCAGCTTTTACAGGAGCATTGCTGGCGTCCAATAAACGCACGGTAATAGTCACTTGATCACTATTTGGGAAACTATCGTTATCCACTTGTAGTGGTGACGCGACACTCATCTCAAGATGTTTGGCGCTGAGTTCAGTAGTGCTATTCGGTGGGGATTCTTTACAGCCTGACAAAACGATGAACAACAAGGCTAACAAAAATTCTATAAACGCAGGATGGCGGAATACGGTCATAGGGCTACACTCGCTACACTTTTATAAGAGCTTTCTGCAAGGAGTATAGCAGCGCCTTAAAAAATGCCACCCAAAAAACCGCATTGTCGCCAAGCTTCATAACTCACAATCGCCACCGCATTGGACAAATTGATGCTGCGATTACCCGCGAACATAGGAATTCTCAAACGATGTTCAACAGCAATAGATTCTAATACTACCACCGGTAGCCCCGCCGTTTCCGAACCGAATAACAAAACATCCCCAGCACTATATTCAAGCTGGTCATGCGGACGGCTACCTTTTGTGGTGCAAGCTAAAATTCGATGCCCTGCCATCTGCTGTAAAAATTCAGCGTAATTTGCATGGCGCGTAATATTGGTGAGCTCACTATAATCCAATCCCGCGCGCCGTAAACTCTTCTCTTCAAAATCAAAACCTAAGGGTTCGATCAAATGTAAGTGACAACCATTGTTAGCGGTTAAGCGAATAATATTGCCAGTATTAGGTGCAATACGGGGTTCATACAAAGCGATATGGAACATAAAGACTCGTGGTGATCCGGTGATAAAAGTGAAATTGTACATTGTGGTAAATTGAGTGCGATGCTATCGAAAACCTTTTATCATGCCCACCTCTTTTTGTAAGCGCTTATTTATTTTGAAAGGAACTCATTTTTTGAAAGGGACTTATCTTTTAAAATCGATTCACTTAGGTTAAAAGCGATTCATTTATGGCAAACATTCAAATCATCGTAGGTAGCGTGTTTGGTGGCGCTGAACAAGTTGCAGAAATCGCTGCTGAAAAACTGCGCGAATTGGGTCACACGATTTCAATAAATACCTTTGCGGCAGCCGCTGACCTCACTCGTGACAGCGAAGAGATACTGTTGCTCTGTCATTCAAATACCGGTTCTGGTGATCTGCCAGATAATATTCTGCCGATTTATTTGTATCTTACACGGGATTATCCACGCCTTGCCGGCAAACGTTATGGCGTGATTAATCTTGGCGATAGCAGTTACTCCACCTTTAACGAAGCAGGCCAAATGCTAGACGCGGCGTTTGCCGACCTAGGGGCAGTTCGTATCGGTGAACCTTTGGTATTAGATGCCTGCAGCGGCGACAATCCAGAACCCTTAACGATCGCGTGGATCGCGGATTGGGCGAATAAATTATGAATCGCGCAGCCATAGGTTTGTTCTACGGTAGCTCAACTTGCTACACCGAGATGGCAGGCGAAAAAATTCGCGCCGCACTCGGCGAAAATCAAGTCGATATATTCAATATCAACGAAACTCCCCTCATCACCGCCGAATTTTATGATTACATTATTTTCGGAATCCCCACTTGGGATTACGGCGAGCTACAAGAGGACTGGGAAGATGTTTGGGACGATATAGACACCATCAATTTCATGGGCAAAAAAGTCGCCCTCTACGGCCTCGGCGATCAAATTGGTTACCCCGAATGGTTTCTGGATGCTATGGGTTATCTGCACAGTAAAGTTATTGCGCGCGGTGCTATTGGCTGTGGTTACTGGCCAAATCAGGGCTATGATTTTGAAGCATCAAAAGCACTTACACCCGATGGCAGTCAGTTTGTAGGCTTAGCATTAGATGATGAAAATGAGTTTACTAAAAGTGCTGAGCGTATTGCGAAATGGTGTGAGCAAGTGCGCGGTGAGTTTGGTTTGTGAGTGACCTACCGGATCACAATTCTTCAACAATAAACAATGCCGTTTTGAATTGGGATGAACAAGGCCAGCCTGTCTCCAGCACCTTTGGTGATATTTACTTTTCCAGCGCCAGCGGATTGGAAGAATCACGCCATGTTTTTCTCCAACACAATCAATTATCTGAACGTTGGCAAACACTTAAAAATGGCGAACATTTCACTGTCGCCGAAACCGGGTTTGGCTCTGGCTTGAATTTTTTAGCTGCGTGGGATTTGTGGTTGAAGGTTGCGCCAATCGGTGCGCAATTACACTTTGTTAGCGTCGAAAAATTTCCGCTCTGCAAAACTGATTTAACTCGCGCGCTTGCACTTTGGCCCGAGTTAACACACTTATCCGAGCAACTCATCAGTGCATATCCCACGTTTGTCGGCCACGGTTTTCATCGCCTGAATTTTATGGCCGGGCGAATAAAACTCACGTTAATTATTGACGATGCCGCACTCGGTTTTACCAAACTTTTAGCTACAACTCACCCACTATTTTCACGCACTGGCGCAACAGTCGACGCATGGTTTCTGGATGGCTTTGCGCCCTCTAAAAACCCCCAAATGTGGAGCGATGAGCTGTTTGATTGCATGAATAAACTTAGCACTAACAAGCCGGGTCACAACCAAACCACAGCAGCGACTTTTAGCGCAGCGGCTATTGTTAAAAATGGTTTGCAGCGCGCAGGATTTAGCATTCAAAAAGTGGCAGGGTTTGGCCGCAAACGTGAGATGGTGAAAGCCATATTTAACGCCGAACCTGAAACGATTGATCCAGACAAATTTACCTATCGCGGTAGTTTCTCGCCCCACCCAGTACCCTGGACGATTCAGCGCAATAAGCCCATATTTACGCAGCACAACGCAGTCATTATTGGTGGTGGTTTAGCGGGCTGTCACAGTGCGCGTGCACTAGCTGAACGCGGTTGGCAAATTACCCTGGTGGAGCGTCATACGCAGTTAGCACAAGAAGGCTCGGGCAATCCTCAGGGAGTGCTTTATGCCAAGCTTTCACCACTAGATGAGGCTCAGGCCGCTTTCAATTTAGCAACCCTACAATATGCGCTGAATTATTATCAGCAGCTCTGGCCGGCTATTGGTAGCAACTGCGGTGTGTTGCAGCTCGCCTATAAGCCTGCAGAGACTGAGTTACATCAGCTATTGCGCGCACGCTTTGCGAAAGCTAATGACTTGGTGGAGTTTGTAGATGCCGAGCGTGCAAGTGAAATTGCTGGTGTACGTTTATCGCAAAGCGGTTTGTACTTCCCGCAAGCGGGCTGGATAAATCCGCGCAAACTCTGCGCAAGATTAGTAGATCACCCTAATATTCAGGTTATTTGTCAAACCGAAGCCCTGGCACTTAAACAACTCGAAAGTAGTTGGCAAGTTTTATCCAGAGATGGTGTTGTCGCCACAGCACCAGTGGTAATAATTGCTACGGCAAAAGATGCGCTCACTTTTCCACAAGCTAATCACCTACCCATCAAAAGTATTCGCGGGCAAGTAACTTATTTAGTTGAAACATCCACTAGTCCGGCACTAAAAACAGTGGTTTGCGCCGAGGGTTACATTTGTCCTGCTGAAAAAAGAACGGAAAAGAAAAAGGAAAAAGAAAAGCCCAGCTCATCCACAGAAGGAATATTTTGTACCGGCGCTACGTTTAACCTAAAGGACGATAGTAGCGAACTGCGTACTAGCGACCATCAAACCAATCTCGATAACCTGCACAAGCACACACCTGCTATCGCTGAACATTGGAAATCAGTAGATATTAGCAAGTTGGATGGACGCGTTGGCTTCCGCTGTACGCTACCCGATTATCTACCCGTCGTTGGCGCTCTACCGGAAGTCGATGACTTGGTGCACGACTTCGCCCCACTGCGTAAAAATGCCAAAGCGGGTGTCATCACGCCCGGCAGTTATTTACCGGGGCTCTATATCAACATCGGCCATGGCGCGCGCGGCCTAACCTACACACCACTGTGTGCCGAACTACTCGCGGCGCAAATAAATAACGAAATACTGCCCATTGCCGCTGAGCTTGCCAACGCCCTGAGCCCCGCACGGTTTGTGATACGGGATTTAATACGCAATAAACGCTAACTGGCAAATCACACACCTACCTACAAAACTCTATTTCGCGGTCTATACTTCGTGCTATCCCCCTCAAAGAGATAAAAACATGCTCACCCATAGTTCACGTAGTTACCACATTGATGACGACATTGATTTCATTCATAACTATTACGAAAAACTGGTTTTGCAAGAAATTATGCAGCAAAGCAGCCGGGTGCAAGTGGGAGATCGCGAATTTATGGCAGATGTTGCTTGCGTAGCCCTTAACCGTTTACCGCCACGTTACATTCGCCATAATGTCGACATGACGTTTTTCATGTCGCCGCAAGATATGCAAGAAATTGAACACAAAGTAACCGATGCTGTGGCATTAGCGTTGACTTATGTGGAAAGTCGCGAGCTCGGCGAAAATACTGAATTAGCACCACAGAGCTTGGCAGCTGTCGAAGCTACTTTGGCAAAAAACGAAGCCTCACTGACAAAGATTGACACTGCATCAACAAAAAACAAAAAGCCGACAATAGTAAAAAACTCCGATAAAAAATCAAAAAAATAACCTCAAAAAAACTCTATTGGAGAACACCACTAATCTTCCTTAATTAACTTTTCCGTTATTATTTGTGAGCCACTTCCGCACGCAATCACCGTCCGCATAGCCGCTTCAACCGTCATATGCGCTAAAATTTCAACGCTTTCAGCGCCCAAGTGATACACCATTCCAGATGTTAAAAAAGGTGCCGTAGGAACGTACACAGTAAAATCACCGTTGTCGTGCTTGGCAGTAATAATACCCGTTACCGAAGTATTCACCGCACGACCCATGACATAAGCGCGGCACACCTCCCCTTTTAGCAATGATGCATTACCTTCACCACCCAACAACTGCGACACCAACTTATTAATCGTTTGATACCCAGGCAATATTTTGCCGAGCACGTCGTCCATCACATCATGCAACCACTGGCCAATATTGGTTTTAACCAATAGACCAATAAAAAAGCAACCTAACAACAATACAATGACTCCCATAAAATCAGCCATGTAGTTGGTAGTCGGCGACCAAGTAGAAACCCATTCGCTTAATGGTTTAATCAAATGCGCAATAAAACCAAATAACCACTCAGCAAATAAAATTAAAATGGCAATGGGTAGCATCACCATAAAACCACCCAGTAAAGTGATGCTGACAAATGAACGCAAACGCTTCATGATACTCGCCTATTTTTGTTGTAACGATTTTTTGGATTTAATGACATCAAGATCTACCAATCTTTCGATTGATGAAACTATCGATTTATGACCTATCTTTTTTGAGCAGCCATCGTGAAATATTTCATTGCCTTATTGTGCCTTAGCCTAAGCAGCATTGCGAATACAGAAACACTAAAAAAAACATCGACTTCACAAGTAACACAATTGCATTATCAAATCATTGCCGAACGCAGCCATAAACCCAGCTTATTCACCGAAGGCTTAATCGTTAAAGAAGGCTATTTTTACGAGAGCAGCGGGCTTTATGCCAAATCAATGTTAGTTAGCTATCCCATCGCTGAACCAGCGAGCACCTGGGCAAAACTCAGCGCACCCTTTAGCAAAAAACAACTAATCCCTGAGCGATATTTTGCTGAAGGCTTAACGCTCCTCAATAACAAGCTCTACCAGCTTACATGGCAAGAAGGCACACTATTAATTTACGACGCTATAAGCTTTAATTTACTTGGCACCCTTAATTACAAAGGTGAGGGTTGGGGATTAACAAGCGATGGTAAACAACTCATTCGCAGCGACGGAAGTACCAGATTATTTTTTCACAATGCCGAAAATTTTGACATTGAGAAAACACTTGATGTTAGCTTAAATCAACAGCCTATTATTAACCTCAATGAACTGGAATATAACGATGGCTTTATTTGGTCGAATATTTGGCATGACAACCGAATTGTAAAAATTAATCCAACGACTGGCGAGGTCGTAAGCATTTTAGATCTATCTAACCTCGTACAAACATTACATTTGCATGACCCTGAAAGTGTATTAAACGGCATAGCTTATGATGCGGATAAAAAAGCGTTCTGGATAACCGGCAAGCAATGGTCGAAAATATTTTTAATTAAGATTAATTAATTTTCACCATTCCCTATCTCACTAATTGCCCTTTTGTATTATTTTTCATGTATAAAAAAAGCCGCACTAAGTGCGGCTTTTTAATTAGCTGTTATTCAGAAGAATTACAGACCAATTACGTTCTCAGCTTGCGGGCCTTTTTGGCCAGGCTTAACGTCAAACTCAACACGTTGGCCTTCGGCCAAAGTTTTGAATCCGCCGCCAGTGATTGCGCTGTAGTGAACGAATACGTCTTGGCCAGCTTCGCTAGCGATGAAACCAAAACCTTTTGATTCGTTGAACCATTTAACTGTGCCAGAACTTCTAGCCATAATAAACCTCGGTGATCTTAAATAAATTGAAATTAATGCTGACAGATCGGTGTTACTTATGAAGAAGCATCGAGGTACTAATAGAAACTGCTAGAACAACGGATGTGACTTACCATAAATAATGTGTGAACCAAGAGCCGTTAAACACGACAATTGTTCACGCTGCAATTTGGCCAGCGGGCGAACTATATGCCCACCAACCCGTTAAGTAAAGGCTTAATTTTGGCCTTTGCCCTAAGATCCGCAATGTAATGGTATTAAAGTGCCAAAATGCCATATCCGAAATGAACTATTTACCCACTCCTTGAAAGCTGTAACAATCTCGGCTGCTCAGCGCACCAGCGCAATAGCCACTATGATGAAAGGCTTGATTATATGATCCACTCTCGGCCGATCGCAAAAAAAACAGATGCTCATTGCCCTCATGATAAAAAAGTGAGTTGCGGCAACTGCCGCCTAAACACCATTTGCCTACCCCTAAGCCTACACATTGAAGATATTGACCGCCTCAATCAAATCATCCAACGCAGCAAACCCTTACAAAAGGGTGATTATCTGTTCAGGGCCGGGGATGCATTCAGCTCTGTCTATGCCATACGCTCAGGCGCGGTAAAGGCCTTAACCATGGGTGATAATGGCGATGAACAGATCACGGGGTTTTATTTGCCGGGTGAGATAGTGGGTATGGATGGCTTAGCCGACAACCAATACACCAATTCGGTTATCGCCTTGGAGACCGCCTCGGTGTGCGAAATTCCGTTCAACCGACTAGAGGAGTTAAGCTTAAAACTACCCAGCCTACAGCGTCATTTTTTTCAATTAATGAGCCGAGAGATCACGCAAGAGCAACAAATCATTACCCTACTCGGCAAAAGCAATGCCGAAGCGCGAATTGCATCTTTATTGCTAAGCATTTCCAGCCGCAACAGCCGCCGCAACTTATCAGCCAACGAATTTTTATTGCCTATGTCGCGCACTGACATCGGCAATTTTTTAGGTCTCACCATCGAAACTGTCAGCCGAATTTTTACTCGTTTACAAAAAGGTAAAGTAATCGGTGTCGACAAAAAGGAAATTATCATTAACGATATGAACGCATTACAACAACTTGCCAAAGGTGCAGAATAATTTATGGCTCCAGTCAACGAACAAACAAACAATGCTCAACTCAGCAAAACTCTCGCCGCATTTGATGCCGCCAACGCACAAGACCCGAATATTGAGCTGGCGGATGGAATAACCATCGCCAAAGAGCTCATTTATGGCCAACGCATGAGCGCCAAGCTAGATAGCTTCTACCCCGAAGCATCCACTGTTTTACAGCTAGCAGCGCGCAGCCAACACATTTGCCGCTGGAAAATTCCACGCAGTAATTACCCTATGGATCGCCAGGGTTATAAACGCTGGCGATTAGATTTAGCCGCATTCCACGGTGAAACTGCGGGCGAAATACTTGCTGCTAACGGATATAACAACGACACCATCCAACGCGTAAAAGATTTATTACTGAAACGCAGCTTAAAGCGCCATGAAGAAGTACAAACATTGGAGGACGTTATCTGTTTGGTATTTCTTGAATATTATATGGAAGACTTTGCTACAAAACACGATGAAGCAAAGCTCATCGATATCCTGCAAAAAACCTGGAACAAAATGTCCAGCAAAGGCCATGAAGCAGCTTTAAAACTACCCTTATCAGAATCAATTCTGGCACTGGTAGGCAAAGCATTAAGCGCCTAAACAACTATTATTATTCACTAAGGATTCAACCATGTACGCCATTCTTAAACACAGCCATTTACTTATCATCGCCATCGCGTTTATCCTTTTTTTCGTGCGTGGAATATTAATGATGCGCAAGTCAAACGCAGCCAGTCACAAAATTTTTAAAATAGCCCCGCATATTCTTTATACACTATTAATCGGCACGGGAATTGGATTAGTCGTAGTACTCAACTTGTCGCCGCTAGAACAACCCTGGCTGCTCGCCAAGCTGATTGCATTGGGGGCTTATATTGTTCTCGGAGTACTTACATTCAAACATCCTAACCCAACTATTCGTAAAATATTGTGGTTCGTAACACTGATAGTATTTGTTTACATAGTGAGTGTTGCACACAGCAAAAATCCGTTGGGTTTCTTTTGCTGTCTTTTTTAAACTAAAAATTCTCCTCGCTATTTTATAATTTTAACGAATAAAAAAGCCCCCAAGTTTTTCTACTTGGGGGCTTTAAATATACTAGCAATTAATAACTAAAATATCTTTCCCGTTAAGGTGCAGGGTAATCAGTTACTCGTGGAGTACCTATAGCAATACCAGCAGGAGTTGGATCACCAGCGTTATTAATCACATGTTCTATACCGCCATTTGCAGTTAAATTCACCGTGACCATGTGATGGAACTTAACATTAGATGTATTCGGCACTTCAATCGCGTGTGATAAGTAAATATTTGGATTGGTAAATACTGAGTAAATTCCCAAACCCCAAGCTTCGTGCGCGGAAACGGAATCTGCCACTTTATAAGAAGCCCAACCGTTCACACCAGCGCCGCTCGTAAACACCGCTTGTGATGTTGGGTCATAAGGAATCTCAGATTGGTAGAAGTAAGTTCTACCATTATTGCCATTCCACAACACTTGATATTGTTGGAAGTGTTCAACAAATAAACCATAGGCAGTTACATTGTTACCATTAACTACCAAGCCATTGCGTGCAGTATTGATATCCCAACCTGTGGTACCCGCAGCCTGTCCATGATCAGCACGCCATAACCAGGTATGGTCAATGATTACGTCATTACTGTTAACTTGGACACTGACAACCGCTCTGCCGATATCTACTCCACCACCCACGCGAATAAATACATCTGTTAATAAAGTTGGATTCGACGCATGACTCGCACTGCTGCCGTTTGGCCCTAGTTCAACCAATACAGGTGAGCTGGTTATACCGGCATCTACCAACATGTGCGCAATGGTTACACCATCAACATCCGCAACAGACAAAGCTGCTTTACCGGTCGTTGGGTGCAATGTCGGGAAGCCAATACCAAGAACAATCGTATTTGCACGAGTGACCTGAATGGTATCAGTCAAGTCATACACACCAGGAGTCAATATCAAATGTTTACCTTGTGCCAAGGCAGCATTGATAGTTGCCGCAGTATCTATATCAGCATGAGCAAGATAGAACTGGCTTAAAGAAACAGAGGCTCCTGCTTGTTGATTATTCGCCCATGAAATACCAGTGGTGTTGGTGCGCAAAGCAGGTACAAAGACTTCATAGTTGCTGCCATTAAGATAAACAAATGGCTTCTCACGAATAATCGGCGTGGTATTTACAACGGTATTTGCTTCCGTTGGCCATTGCCCAGCAGGAACGTTGTTGAATATGCCTACAAATACCTGATTCCACAATTGGCCAGCAAAGCTACCCCATTGTGAATTGCGTGAAATCCATTGTTGTTGTGACCAACAATCTACAGCACCATCAACCAATGAGTCAGCCATCCAGCCACCGCTCGCCCAACCATAATCAGCTGACAGACGAATACCGTTCAATACATGCATACGACGGAAAGGTACTGCTTGTGAAACGCCCCAACGCATGACTGAATTTTGAGTAACGCTAAAGTTTTCAACACCTCTCCAAAAGTTTTGCGTTGCATTATTGTTAGGCAATGCAGCTTCAGAACGTACGCTGGAGATTTTTACTTGGTCAGGGAATGAACCCAGACCCATTACGTGAGTGAAGAAACCAACAGGGATATCAATATCATAGGTACCAGGTTTAAAGAAGATTGCCGTCCGTGGGGTACCGAATTGGTTATTTTGTTGAATCGTATAAATATTGTTGATTTGAGTTTGGATGGACGCGAGATCCATGCTGGTATCAAAGGTCACCACGTTAGAGCCAAAATTGGGCGATGTTGAGCTAGTCGCCGTTGGCACCAGAAATGCTGCGCTTTGAGCCGAGACACCGTACGAATTAACTGCCGCCACTGTAAATGAATAAGTAGTGCTAGCAGTCAGGCCCGAAATACCAGTGTTTGTTGCAGCAGGTGTTGCGGTCTGGATGCCATTATTGAAGACTTTATAGCCAGTAATGGTGCAGTTGGCACCTGCACCAGGTGCAGCCCAGGAGAGAGCTAAACTAGTTGTTGTTATACCTGAAGCTGCAAGCCCATTAGGCGCAGCAGGAACTGTATTACAAGTGGCGACTGATGATGAGCTCATTGCAACCGAAGATGCCGCCTTGCTTGATAAGGCAATCGAAGACGCTACCTTGCTTGACGCCGGAACAGATGACAACGCGATTGAGCTAGCGACTGAAGATGAGCTTTTTACTGAAGAAGCTACTGCAGAGGATGCCGTACCAAGCACACCATAAACCTGGAATTCCCAAAGCGAATAGCCATAACCCGTAGCCCGAGTAACACCGTTCATGCGGACATAGCGACCACTTCCAGACAAAGTAAGATCATCTGTAGCTCCGTCACCTGTAGTTGTCGAGAAAATGTTAGTCCAGGATGTAGCATTATCAGAAACTTGAATTTGGTAAGCCTTACCATAGGCCGCCTCCCAGTTAAGTACTACCCTGCTGATATTTGATGTTGCGCCCAGATCAACGTAGATCCATTCAGCATCAGTTGGATTGCTGGCCCAACGGGTGTTGAGATCTCCATCCACAGCCGTTACCGCAGTAAAGCTACCTTCTTGGGTAGAAGCTACTGTGGGTGCATTTTTAGAGATTAATGTAGCGGTTGCGGCAACAGAACTTGCGGCTATAGAACTTACAGAGCTTGCGGCTATAGAGTTCGCAATACTTGCAGGTACAGAACTTGTAACGCTAGTAGAACCATAAACCTGAAACTCCCATAGTGAGTAACCATAGCCAGTAGCACGAGCTGTACCGTTCATACGAATGTAACGACCACTGCCCGTTACTGTAAAATCATCAATAGCTCCATCACTCGTACTTGTAGAGTAAATAGTAGTCCAGCTAGTGGCATTAGCTGAGACTTGGATTTGGTAACCCTTGCCATAAGCCGTTTCCCAATTTAATACAATTCTATTAATGGTTGCTGTAGCACCCAGATCAATGTACACCCATTCCGCATCACTATAATTGCTGGCCCAACGAGTCCCTGCGTTGCCATCTACCACCGAGGCGGCAGTAAGCGCTCCCTCTGCAGATGACGCAACAGCTGGTTTACCCTGAGAAAGCAATGTCTGAGCAGATGCAAGGCCTGGAAGAATAGCGAGTGTCGCGAAAGCTAATAACCTAATTAAACGTTTATTCAACATATTCAAATCTCCGAAATTATATTTATGTAGAGTGGTTTTTTTGCACTCACGAAGAAAACAACTTGAACGTATGCAGATATTAATTTTGACGAAGATGGCGCCTAAATATTTATCCGTAGAGAAATCATAGGAATAGGCAAGTAAATTGTCGTTCGAATCATCGATTCGAACGAAATATAATTTAACTAAATAAAAAAAATATTCGAATAAAATAAATCGCTATATATATCAGGCACTTAAAAATGACTTAAGCAGGTTTATTTTTTGGAGATTAACCTGATTTGTTGAACCAGATCACATAGTTCGAGTTAAATAAATCACAAATATATCAGAAGGGCGCAAAAAAAATGGCGTTCAAATCATTAGTTATAACAACGAAAATTTGCGAAAAGAAGGATCCTGCCAAATAAATGAATGCAGTTATAAAGACCAGTAAGTTGCTGTTTTTAAAGTATAAAAATTGATTTAAGCAAATTTAGTCAAGAACCTTCAAAAACGTTAGCGGGCAATAAAAAAGCCTCGCTGAATTCTCAGGAGGCTAAGGAAGGCAAGGAAAATAAACGCTATTTATAGTTTAGTAAATTTAATCCAGTTGATATTGTAACCACCTGCGGGTGCATAAATGGCAATTTGTTGCTGTCCTGCAGTCAAGCTCACAGTGTGTGAAATAGTTTGCCAGGTTTGCCAGCCACCGGTGTTAGGTACATTAATAGTAGCGTAAATAGGATTGGCGCCAGCCTTTTCAAGTCGAATCGCACCGCCATTCATACCCGCTACGCGATACTCCACTTTGTAAGTACCAGTTGTAGGAAGATTAATATTCCAAACAATCCAATCACCAGCATCTATCCAACCAACATTTAAACCACCTTCAGAACAATTTTCTGTTTGAATGCCGCTCATGGATACAAAACTTTCAGATTCAATTTGCGTAGACCAGCTATTTGAAACAACTTTAGAAACAACAACAGAGGTAATCACATCATTAAAACCATCATCCACCAAACAAGTATCATCAGCAGTTTTTACGATGCTTGCACCCGTAAAATTATTTTCGTTAAAAAGTTGAATTTGATAACCGGCTTGAACTTTTAATGAGGATACATCGTTATCAAGTACACCCAAGGCATTCAACTGCGCCAAGGTATAACTACCTTCTTTCAACGCCGCTGTATAACCACCAAAATCACAATGCTGATATAAATTGACAACACCTGTGGGCACAACGACAACACCATTTAACAAACTACGCGCTGCACTGATTTGTAAAGACAGCAAATAGTTGTAAACATTGTCTAAGCGCGTTTGTTCAGTTGCGTTGCCTTTGTATTGCTTTCTTTGTTTGTAAAGTTCAGCCACCAACTCCAAATCAGCTTGCCCCATATTTACGCCTAAACGTTGCTGCATAGATGTGAGATAACCGTAACCAAATTCGCGTGTCGGCTCAATATCAGTACCTTCGCCATAGTCATTCCAGGTTGCAACTTGAATACGCGGTGAGCCATTATTAATAGCTAAATCGAGCGATGTCTGGAAAGTGCCCAAGCCGTTGTGCTCGATGACAAAAGGGTTAGTTCCCCACCCACCAGCGGCATAAAACGCATTAAACCCAGGCGCAACTGCACCCATTTTTAAACCGTAATTAGTAGCGCTTTGATAAAAATTTGTAAGATGCGTCAAGTACGGAGTGCCATCTTGATACACCCACGCAAATTCACCCTGCGAGTTTGCTCCTGCATCGCCATGCTCATACCACAAGGTTAGAAAATAAGGTTTTGTGGTTAGCACTGAAAAAATATTTGTCCAGTCGCCTGGAGTTTGAAAAGTCTGCGGGCCAAAATCCAACATTAAAGGTTGATTATTAATTTTTATATAAGTAGCTTTGTTAAAATAATTATCGCGCAAATAGGACATATCGTTGCGCGCTTGACCAAGTTTGTCACCAACATTCGCCAGTGTAATGTTGTTATCTTCATACACTATTGCAAACTCAAGACCTACCTGCCCTATTTTATTAATGACTGCTTCAGCATTTTGACGATTTCTCGCATAATCAAACGCGTTAGTGGTACCCGGCCAATCAATTAAAACACCATCAACACCCGAAAGTTTCATCAATAATAATTGATATTCAATGACATCAGAATCAGCCGAAGCATAAGGGCCAATTAACGGATAATAATAAGTTGCAATATCTCTACGGCCAGAAGCATCCATCACATCAGGATTTTTATTGGCCATAGTCCAATGCCCACCCCAATAGCCAGAAAATTCTTTGGATTCGAACCAAGGCATAAGATGAACATAAACTTTATTACCAATACTTTTTTGAACAGGTGCCGGGTTGTACGCAGCATCTACAGCCACACTTCCGAATATCAGTGCCAATGAAAAACCGGATAGAATTTGGTTTATTTTTTTCATAGTTATTTATTCTTAGTTAATACAAATTATGGGGGGAAACTCACATTCAATTTCGCGAAAACACACAGTTATTATTATGTATCAATACTACAACCCTACTAACCTAAAGCACTATTTAGAACCCTATTGAGCAGTGCCGTCCAAGCAGAATAACGCTTTATTTTTGGTTAAACAAATAAATAATTCGACGTTGCTTACATCATCACAGGATAAATAAATCAACCCTCATATGAAAACGTTTTCATTGATGCAAGCCACGCAAAAAAAGAGGGCTATTGTGGAATGAAAACGTTTTCATTGACGCAGACCAATACATCAAAAAGCCGATTAAATCAAGAATCCATAAAGTAGAGGGCTAATACCTGTCAGACACTATCAGTTTCCGACAACCGACAAAATCTTCAAATTTACATCCCATTAAACGTTAGTTAACGTACCGAACCAGTGTGCATTTCACGACATTATTAACACCCAGTATCAAGCAACCATTAAAAGTATTCTTACGCTGCTAAATTAATTTTCAAATAGGTTTTTATGTTTAAATATTTTTATTGCTGATCATTTAAATTTTTCTCAACTCCAACTGAGATTTTTAAGGAATACAAAATGTCTGAGACAACTGATGTAACAGAGCACGCAATTTTCGTTAGCGAATTTGAACGAAGGGTTAATGAACTTATTGCTTGGGCAGTTGCAACATCACCCAAACATATTTCACCGTTATTTACCCATGACTTTGAAACAGTGCGAAAAAACATTTGCAAGATTGCCAGCGGTGGTAGCGATGCGCCGCATCGCGAACTCGAACCAGCAGAAGGTGGCCCGCAATACATCAATGATAACCCCGCGCCCTGGCCATAATAGGCGTTATGTTATCGGGTGATAGCGCATCCAGTATCATCGATAATCCACTACAAACCTTTACAACATCTGGAATTTATTGAGTGTCACTGATCACCGCAGTGCAACGGCAATAAAAGAACAAAGACTACCAGTGCAACTATATCAATCGATCATCTGTAAGAAAGCAGCGCCTAATGTTATTTACCTCACTATCGTCGAACAAATCCGTGTTTTTCAGCCGAATTATCTTCGCCTCCTAACACCACTTTATAACGCTAATTCGGCAAACGTACATTCCCTGTAAAATATCGGCCTTTTTAGTTAGGTTGATATTCATGCAGATCTTTTTTTCTTCCCTTCACGCGTTAGATCAATACAGTTTTTCTTTAGACAATCTCCCTCAAGGTGACGCCTGCCAACATTGTGCTGCCGCAAACCAATGGGTTTCGCATGGCTATGTCTACAAGCAGCGCTCTATGATGAAACGCGAGGTGGTAGGCAAACGTCTCTTATGTGGCAAGCGTTACGGTAAACAGGGGTGTGGCCGA
>JANYIO010000327.1 GCA_025362015.1 Gammaproteobacteria bacterium
ATACCCGGTAAATCGAAATTGAACCGATATTATTGTGAACAAAACCAGGTGATTACGATATGAAGTTGGGATTTTTTCCAAATATACAGATTCACCCTCCCAACTGGAAACTAAATTCATAAAAAATCTGAAAAAGTTAACTGCACAAAAAATGATAGTCCCTAATAACAGTTACTAATTACAATCGCCGCAGCTTAAATCATTATTTTTAATGATCTATCTGCCATTTATTTGCCCACTTGAAAAATATAACATTGGGTGAATACTCAAGTGCAACGGCTTGTAATAGCCTGTAACTTGAATATCACTCAATGTTAACTATTATCGATACGCAACCGAAATATATGTATTTATATTTTTTCGTCGCAAACATAACAATTAGTTAATAATTTTTTATTAACTTCACTTTTTTTAGTTAAATTGAAGGAATACACATGCAAAAATTCCAACTAAATTTACTTTTACCACTATTGATTTCCTGCGCCATCTCAATCTTCACTATAAATACAGCACAGGCTCAAAATGTAGCGTCACCAGATACCTGTACACTATCAGAAAAAGAATTTGCCAAATTATTCCATGGTGGTAAACCGGCCAGAAATGGTTTGGTAAACTTTGCCAATAGCCTGGAGTTTCCAAATCCAAACAATACAAAATGTGACTTCTATAAATGGGCACAACAAATGTTTTTGTGGGTTGCCTCACCCGTTGCAGGTTCGGGTTATGGATCCAGCGGAGGGATTGTATTAGATTCTCCATTATTTTTTGATGTTAACCTCAACACCAACACCGCATTTGTTAACGGCCCGGCTGCAAACACTTTTGCTTTACGCAGTAGCAAACCAGAAAAAATATTTGCCGGTGGTCAGGCTGGTGGTAGCGACACACTATTATCACTAAACGGTTCATTGGTGTATTTCGGCGTTGAAATTAATGATGTATATGCCTGGTTCAATACCGCAGTAAACAGTAGCGTATTACCTGCCGGCACACCTTTCCCCAGCACTAAGGCAGAGCTCGCAAAAATCGTCGCTTATGCCGCCAAAAATAAAACTAAATTACCCGATGCTAATGCACTGACGATGGAGCTTAAAACAGCTTGGATTGACGCAGCTACATTGCCAAATCCACAGGATTACATCACGATTCAATCAACAGTGCCAAACTATCAACCCATTAAAGACAACTCTGTTTGGGCGATTGGTAAGCCAACAAGGGTGGCGAAAACCTTAGCTTTAGTAGGCATACATGTTGTGGGATCAGTTCATGGCCATCCCGAATTAGTTTGGGCGACGTTTGAACACAAGAACAATGCTCCTAACGATGATTTTTACAGCACAGAGAAAGGGAAAGCTCAACTTAATCCTTACAACTCAGTAGGTAGCTGGTCATTCATGCAAAATGGCGGCTCAAGAGAAGGTTCATTGATCGCACAAATGAAAGTTTGTGGTCAAGATGGCACAGGATCTTGTCAGGGTATTAGCAGTGGCAACATTGTTGCTACCAACACAATCAATCAAGTAATACCCAACAATGTTTACCGCTCAAACCCTTGGGGTAGCTTGCCGGGCGCCCATGACAGCGCCACTGTAAACAACAATGATCAACTTATTTGGCTCAATCGCGATGCCAACACCAAGCTTGATAAGTTGCACGATGTACGCGCAAACTATTTCGAAGTTGGCGCAGTGTGGACTAGAAATGGAACTGTTCCAGCCAGTGCTGATGACACTACGAATCAGGTAGGCTCACTGCAACTGGCAAACTCCACCATGGAGACTTACCATCAAGGTAGCTACAGTAGTAATGGAAAGTTTACCAGCGGACAAAATGGTTGTTTCGGTTGCCACAATCTTGGGCTCAGCTCTGGCAACAGCTCTTCAACTCCCAGCAATTTTGTCAGCCATATTTTCCCGATAACAAATACCGGGTTAGCTACTTCTAGCTCAAGTTCAAGTTCTTCGCGTTAAGCTCTTCGCACTAAACTCTTCGTGCAAAACTCTTCGTGCAAAATTATAAGTTACAAGAGTTTATTCACATAAAAAACCCGGCAACATAAAAACAGTTGCCGGGTTTTAAAAAATAGCAAAAAGGGATGGCGAAAACCGAGAAAAGAGAAAAGAGAAAAACTAATTCATATCTTCAAAAAAGAATTTAATATATCTGCCGTAACCAATGATTTATCTACACGCAGCGCCACTTCCCGAATAACATTTTTTAATTGCTCGGCATTTCCCCGCCAGGAAAAATTATCCAGGAGCTGCCATGCCTCTTCAGTAAAATCGAATTCAATAGAGAGTGCGTATTCATGCATAAAAAAACAGGCCAAATCACGAATATCCTCTCGTCTTTCCGACAAGTTGGGCAAACCTAACTCAATACAACTTCTTTTCAACCAAGCACTAAGCTCAGGGATGGCCACAAAATTATATTGACTCACACTAAAAACTAACCCAACAGCTTCTTGCAAACCAAGATCCGCAAGCTCTGAATTTCTAGTTAACCAGAAATCTTCCAATGCTTGAAAATTAGCAGCCGATAACTTATCCACATTGCGCAAAAATAACGTACCGCCCTTCGCATAAGTATACAACGCTTGCAATATACTGGCGGCAGCACCTTCTTGCCATTCATTACATGATGATTCAATAAAAGGTAAAATACTTGCGTAACGCAGGCAATGCAAAGTACGAGCGGCAATATTTTTACCAGTACCTTTGTTGCCACGAATTAAAATGGGATGAATAGCATAAGTGAGTTGATCAATCCGTTGTTCCAGTTGGCGCAGGGCGGAACTATTGCCGAGCCAATAACATTGGTCGCCATAAATAAAAATGGCGCGATAACGTGTTTCGTAGCGCCGGATAATGGACATAATATCGCTAGCAACCACGGCTAAATCAGCTGTTATTTTTCGCTCTTCTGTCACCAAAGTAGTCAACGATAAGGCATCACAATACTCAGAAGTTTCAAATAGTTTTGCTACAATATATCCAAGGCGCTGTTGTTTGTAGTTTATAGCAACCGTCACGGCTTCAACGGTATTCAGTGAATCATTTTGCAAATGAATTGGCATTTCAGTAGAGATAATAAATTCCTCTACTGCCCCTAAAGCCGTTATATGCAAATTCTTTTCATTACTCGCTAGCACCAAATGCCGGTAGCCTTGATGATTGATACAACGTAAAGTAATTGCAATGCTTGCCACACCCAATCGCTCAGCGGCAGTGCGTAAGATAAGTTTAGTTAAAGTAATAAAACTTTTATTAAGCGGCACCCATCTGGCACTAGAGGCTTCATCAAATACATGCACTGCTTTTGCGACAGGCTTGTGATTTTTTACAGACTGAAATGGAACAATCATAAATACGTTCCCATTTGAATAAAGAAAAGCGATTAACGGGTGAAACCTCATGCAGCATGTGGCACTCTATACCGCCTTCAGGTTTTTACCCATTACACAGGATTACGGTTCGCACATGCGGCTTTTTGCGCCATCTGGCATCCGTAGGTTCAAACCGATTGAATTAGCATTTCCAGACTATTGAATTAGCACCACCCTAGTAGCCGGATAATTTATTCACGCCATACGGCGAACAGACAAACAAGAACGAAAAAATGTAATATTGCAGATAGAGTTACAGCAGCAAGCCTAACTAAAAAAAACAATTAATATTTTTATGCATGAGAAGATATATGGCTTATCTATTTGATGTTGCTGCGCAAGCATATTTCCCCCTCGCACCACATCATACCTTTGGCCGACTCGGCTCCGCTGTGGATACCCACTTAGATAAGCCTTATGTCTCCAAACTTCACGCTGCTATTGAGTGGAATAGCCGCCATTGGCGCATTAAAAATCTAGGGCTCAACGGCACTTGGGTGAATGGCATTGCTCTCGAACAAGGCAATAGCCAAGAGCTGAACCTAAATGATGTCATTCATTTTGCCAAGCTAACGGATGCTGGCTTTCAGGTAATGGATCTTACTCCGCCCGCTGATATGCTCTGGCCACTTGATCTCACGCACATTGAGGGCATCATTCAACCCCTTTATTTAACCCATTACCACCTGCTACCAGATGCCCACTTACCTGAATTAGCGCTCTACTATGACGAGCAAGACCAGCAGTGGTATTTAGAAACCATTAATGATGAACAAGAACCGCATCGCCGGCCGCTTCATTCTGGCGATAAGGTACAGATTAATAATATGCCATGGAAATTTATGCGGGCACAAATATATGGCCCGACTGAAGCGCATTCTCATCCATTGCAAAAACTCAACGATCTGGAATTTGTGTTTAACCTGAGCCTCGACGAAGAAACCACCCAACTTGAATTACACCTCCACCAACAAACCATTGATTTAGCTGTGCGCAGCCATCACTATTTACTCCTGCAATTAGCACGACACCGCGCGAAAGATGCGGCCAAGGGGCTTGACGATAAAAGCCAGGGTTGGATCTACGCTGATCAACTGGGCAGCGAGCTTGGATTAGATGCTACGCATATGAATATTCATATTTTTCGGTTACGTAAACAATTGGCAGACAGCCTGCCGAACATGCTTGGCCAGCAATATTTGTTGGAGCGTCGAGGCGGAAAAATTCGCTTCGGCTGCGAAAAATTTAAAATTTATAAAGGCGCAACACTCACCAACGAACTACCCCTCTCACTGATAAATTCTTTGAGCGCAGGATGACTATTAGTACACAAACAACCAAGGAATTTACGCACATAGGACACTATGACATCCTCGACTGCATTGGTCGCGGTGGCATGGGCTTGGTGTATTTGGCGCGCGACACCCGACTTAATCGCCAGGTCGCCATAAAATGTTTGCGCACCGAATTATTTGAACCGCATTACCGCGAACGCTTCAAACGCGAGGCGTTATTGCTCGCCAAACTTAACCACCCACACATAGTACAAATTTACGATTTTATAGAAACGCCAGAGCAACTTTCATTAGTTATGGAATTTGTGGATGGAAAAAACCTACAATTATATTTGCGTGAACATATTGTGCCTTTTACCCAGCGCATGCAGTGGCTCACGCAAATTGCTCAAGGTCTCGCCATCGCCCATGACGCGGGTATTATTCATCGCGATTTAAAATCCGAAAATATTTTAATTAATAAACGCGGGGCGGCAAAAATTTCTGACTTAGGTATCGCCAAGTCACAAGATTTTAATGCAACACTCACCGACCATGTAGCAGGCAGTTATTGTTCTATGTCTCCCGAACAAGCGATGGGCGAAGAACTCGATTTTAGAAGTGATTTATTTTCGTTCGGGATCATGGCCTATCAAATGCTATGCGGCGCACACCCATTTGGGGAAACGGATAATAAATTGCAATTAATGCAGCGCATTATTTCGCATCCGCCAATTCCACCTAGCAAACACAACCCCAATTTACCAACAGAAATTAGTGATTTGTTGGGACAGTTGTTGTCGAAAAACATTAATAACCGCCCCGCCAACACCCATTGGCTTGCGGCACAATGTGAAAAAATGAG
>JANYIO010000008.1 GCA_025362015.1 Gammaproteobacteria bacterium
TTAACTGTAAATACTTGATACCAACAACAATTAGGTATTAAGTCGTGCAATAGATAACTTCCGCACAACAACTTAAAAGAAAGTTTACTTGGCAAATAGCCCACCAAAATTGAGACCCTATTAGAGGTATTAAATATGGCAATTCTATCTAAGTCCACTATCTATCTCACGGTAAAAACCAAAGTCTTAAAAATAGAATATCCCAAAATAAAGCAAGGAGTAGATTTATTGAAAGTTAGGAAAACAAATGGCTATAAAGTAGCTAATTTACTAACAGCACGCTGTAGAGACACATCTCACTAATTAAATAGAGGAATAAATAAATATAGACAATCCAGATAATAGAAAGATAAACAGAAATAAATTAATAGCCAGCTATTCACACCTAGTAGCCAACATTAAAAATTCTGTTAAGGAGTGGAATTAGAAATAAATTACTAATTCTAAATTTACTTATGATTTTTGATAACCAACAAGAATAATAACAACAAACGTTAAACCAACTACAAATTTTATTAGGAATCACATGATGACAACAAACAATGGCAAGAACGACAAGCTAGCATGGACATTTGAAGTAGATATTGACGTTAGGGAAAAATATGAGCTCAATCTAGAAATGGCTGTAGCGGAGTATTCGGAAAAAATACGAGTTCGTCCAACTAAAAAGAATATTGATACTGGATTCAAAAATAATTATAAAGTTGAATTCATGAAAAATGGAAAACCAAAATTCTCTATGATTTTATCTATACATCCTGCAGACGAAAATCTTGAAATTCCGATAGAAAGCAGAAGAAGGAAAAACTTCTCTAGAATTGAACTAAACCCTAGCGGGATTGGAAGAAAAGGCACGAGCAAAATTTATAAATTTCTCGAATCAGTTCTAGGCAGTAGTGAAGCAGCTAAAATCTATGCAGGGAGTAGAGTCACTCGAGTTGATATATGTGTTGATAGATATGTAAACAAATATAAAAGTTTAAAAAATATTTTCCCGTATTACCCAAGAATGGAAGCATACAAGAAATATCCGAAAGAAGGAAAGCTAGAATCAATTGTTTTGGGTGGTGGAACCAGTAGTATAAGAATTACGATTTATGATAAGAACAAACAAGCGGCTAAAAAGAACAGAAAAATAAATGGAACACATGTAACTTACCATAGAGTAGAAGCTAGATTTAAAAATTTAAGGTGTAGTCTTAAGACATTAAATGCTGAAATTTATAAGTCTAGGTTTTGCAAGTTAGTTATTTTCGGAAAAAGCTTATTGGAAGATGAATATTTTAGCAAAAAATTCAGAAGAAATGTCAAAGCTGTGGGGATCAATAACTCTTTAGCGGAGCTGGATGGCAATATAAGAAAATGTTACCTACGAAGATTAAAAGCACGGCACAAGAAAAACGATATATTTGATGTCGCAGGTATAGATACAAAGAATTTTTTTAATTTTCTTGATCCTTTTCACAAGGTTTAGAGATAGGCAATTATAAAACACATTACAATTAATTATTTTTATGAGAGATGTTGTGTTAGCTCATACTCGAATCAAAAGAAGCCGTGAGACTTTGTTAATATGATCCTCTTATTTCAATTACGAGTTTAGTTAAACTAATTATTTAAATTAACCCTATTTAAAACATTTGTGTATCAGAATCTTGTATCCGCTAATTTTATTTCGTCAAGTAGGTTATATCAACATAGAAAATTAAAAGTAATTACACCTATTCGCCAGACTAACATTATCAGACCCTCACAGGAAAACAATAAATTTACCAGATACTAAGTTACATTGTTTGCAGTATAGTCCTGGGGCCAAATACTCATTAAGCAATCACAATGGAGACTGAGCAGCTAAAACATGCGCAACCGTAATAACCTTACAGATCTTTATATATATTGTTTCCCTAATTTTCCTATTTTTGTTTTTGACATCTTTATACAAATAAAAATACTTATGTTAAATTGGAATCTGATTTCGGTGCCTACTATTGGCTTAGATGCACCCAATCATATAAGCTCAGCTATAGAAATAATTAAAGGCAAAGCTATGTTAATACTTACTCGACGTATCGGTGAAACCATTATCGTCGGCGATGACGTTAACGTCATCGTTCTTGGAGTGAATGGCAACCAAGTTAGACTGGGGATAAATGCCCCCAAAGATACCCCAGTCCATCGCGAAGAGATTTACAATAAAATACAGAATGAAAAAGATAATAGCCAAGATCATTAGCGTTAAAAAAATAGCTTGGATATTTAAAAGCTATAAAGAATACGAAAACGCTAAATATCTATGGATTTATCTGTTGCTTTCGCCCGCCCTCCAAGCAGACGAGAAAATCCATAGTGATATATTACCTCAGTGAGTAAAATTCATGATGGCAATACATTTTACGCGAACATCAATGCCTTACCAACTATCAGATTTAAAACATTCTAATTAGTAAGAGACCAAATTGGATAGCTAAAAGTGAAGTAAAAAAAATGACACCGTAAATTGCATTTGCAATCTCAGTAACCTTAAGCCCGTTTAATTGCCCTATTATATCTAATGAGAAAACTCGAAATATCTGAAAATAGGGAATTCCATATAATTGTTTCTTTGATAATCGAGAGAAATTTCTAATTTTAATGGACAGATTTTCTGAGGATATAAAATAGTACCACCCTGCTTTTAAACAATTTAATTACTGTCAAACCTTCCCTCGATAACAATCGCGATATAAATAGTGAACTACATACAATACAGTTAAAAAGCTGTGCGGCAATTGCACATCAAATAAACATTGACAATTTAATAGTTATTTTCGACCTATTAATTAATCTGATTTTTGAATACTGTAAATAAAGTCCATATACATTACTTGGTAGACAATATGAAAAAACATTCTGATGAATTAATCGATATTTGCAAAGTATCGGTAATTTCAAAACCCCAAATATTGACAATTAAACAGGTTTCCACAATAACTACATTATCAAGATCTACTATTTATCGAATGATTAAGATAGGAAACTTCCCATTACCTATTTCTCTTAGTCCCAGCAGAAGTGGATTTATTTCAGATGATATTGATAACTGGGTAAAAAGTAGATTTCGCGCTTCTAGTTAACAGTACCATTTGGTAAGTATTACGCCAAATTCTAAGTATTAATAAGTAACAAAATTAATTTGAATTACACAATCTTGAATAACTAAAAGAAACAATACAAAGCATGTGAAGATAGTATTGAAAATAGAGCTTATTGATTTATAACTGGCATCGATTAATCACAGATTAAATTTTAATATTCTGACTTCAGATGCGCAATTAACACCCCTCCGCTATTACATAGTTTATGCCCTTGAATAATTAAATTTCTATCCTAGGTCTAACACAGATTTCTAACTAGTTAAATTATTCACATTAAGCATGCACTTAATTAAATAGCCACATTTCTATTTGGAATAAAATATGGGCACAGAAATTTGTAGAGAATCAGTTTTCATTTTATGGATAATTATAATAACAATTTGTTTTGTTCTAAAGCATTTAATATTAAACTCTAGAAAGCCATTAAAAATGCATTTATATAATTTCTTTAAGAACAATATAAAAATAGTAGTCATTTTAATACTTGCGTTTATTTTTTGTATAACTTACCCCCTATCCAAACTTGAGATATGGGAATTTAGCCATATAACAAATACCGCATATAATTTTATTTAAATTTATGACTACTGGAATTAGAATTTTTAAGTGCACCATTCAGATATCTAAATAGTAACAATATTATATCTAACAAAACATGTAATAATTAACTATTCTGATTTTAGACTAAATGAAAACATAAACAGTAGGAAATGTGGAAATTAGGTAATTTGGTAAATTTATACTTGTAATAAACGTAATAATTACAAACAGAATGAAACTTTCTAAATGACTGCATAAATGTTTTTTAGATTACGTATTGTGGTTTCATTATCCTCCTTATTGATAGTAGATTATTTGTAACTGAACAGAAGTATATACTTTTATAAATCATCACTATTAGTGGTGGTGGTGGATTATCTTAAGGGTAAATTCAGGATATTAACACCATAAGAATAAATATGATTGTTATTACTAGGCAGCAAACCTTTCCAGCTCCGATAAAATTTTCGGCATGTTATTTAAATACGATATTCGCTATTATATCTATGGCAATTAAAATTATTTAAAGCCGAAAATTTAAATTTAATTTGGTAAAGCAATATAGACGATTAGCCTAAAAATAACAATTTCAGATATGTAACTAATACTTCAATAATACAATTAATGCAGGATATTCATTTGTCGCAACCCCAGTAAACAGCAGAAAAATAATCAAATACGGCGAAATTTCGCCTATTTTTAACTAATTAGAACGAAACAATTAACGCAGAATTACATTTAATTGTATTCCACCGACAATATTATATCTACTTGTTTTATACGAAAAACTTCTCTATTTGTGAAGGAATATTACTTCGAATGAAGCAGTCGAAATTTAATTACTGTAAATATACATTAATTGGTTAATTACTTTTTTTGAATCCACAACAAACTTCCGGTAATTAAGCTTTTTTCAATTATAAACTTTATGAAAATTTTTAATATATTGAAATGTCTGTCTTCCAATACTATGAATAAAACGCCTGCATACGAAAACCACTTTTTAATTTTAATTTATTTCAGCTATAAAATTATCACTTATGCGCTCGTGAGCCGAATATTATAAATTGTCAATTTGCAAAACACTAGTACCAATTTTATCATAACTACGTCACGTAAAAAAATGTGATGATTTTTCTCACTCGTAATAAATCGCAAATGTCCAATGTACTCCATACCTCATTTTTATAATGTCATCAGCGCAATTTACCGTAGTCATAATTTTATTTATATCTCAAGGCATTGAAAATTATTTTCCAAACACCGGAATTTATAGATATAACAGAAAATATAAATTTCACACAAATATTTACTTCACCCCAAAAATAAATCGAGATTAGCATGTACAAATTACGTATGAAACAAGAAGAGGCCGCTAGCACCCTGGGAATTTCAATTAGCACGCTAAAACGTCGCTACAAAAGTGATGTGAATTTTCCGCAACCAATCAAAGATGGCGCTGGACAACAGGCGCATGTGTATTTTGTATCCCAAGAAATTACAGCGCTAGTGGAACAGCAAATGAAGGCGCGTGGCCAGCACTAAATTCTTACAAATGCTAAAACGGGTATCGATGTCAAAAGCTAAACGCCGATAGCTATGATGGGACGATATGTTTCAGTTCGTCATTTATTCATAGCGTTACGGCAATAATAATTGTCTGCATTTTTGAGATTCAAACTTGTATACACCATTAGTAAGGCTCACCGTCACAATTTCAGTATCATTGACCTTTATCACTCTCAACTCTTTCTCAACCAATCACCTCGAAAAATGTTCAGTCTCAATGTTATAAATGAACCAGGATGCCGTTTCGTTTAAAAACGAGGAGTAATTATCTATATAATTTTTATTTGCCAGATTGGCCGATTGAAAAAATATTGATAACAACAAAAAATCTTACCACCGTCGTAACACCACAAAATATTTCTGTGGCTTGAGGAAAAATATCAGAAAAAAGCTTATGATTTCTGGCTCAGCGGTAACTATTAGATATGCCGCTTAACACATGCTAAATAGTATGAACGCAAAAAATAGGAATGTAGGCGCGATAATGGTGAGAATGGGTATTGAAAATAGTGCAATTAAATTTATGGTGTAGGTTAGCGAAACGGTTTCATATTGCACCGGATCATTAATCACTTTCGATGCAAGAGCATAATCCAACGTAGTGGAAAAAGCATAAAATAACAGTAGCTCTGCTTTTTCTAAAATAGTATCCCAAAGTACCTTGTATAAAATAACATATCTGAAATAAGACCAATAGCCATCAATAAGACCGCTGAAATAAACATGGCGTGACTATAGTCATGTACAGATATGGCATACCAAAAAGCAGCAACAACTATCAGTAACTCTGAAATAAAATAGCATTTTTGGCTTCCGTTTAAGCTGCCTGCCAAAAAAAATTCCAAATTTTTCTTTAGAAGAAGCGCCATAGTGTAAAACTTCCATCTTCTTACTCATCGTCATTACCACGCATATTATTAAAGCCATCTATCCACTGAAATTCCGGTGATATCTTTCAGGAAAAGTTGAAAAATATAATCCCAAAGGAAACTATTTAATTTTTTATTGTGAATGACAAACTAAATGGCTATTTTAATTTACGATTTTATAAATATTTTTTCGAAGTAACGACACAAATGTGTAACTTAAAACCTGTCCAGTGGAACGAAGCAGTGTTCGATTCTTATTAAGCATTTACTTATCTTCATTACAGCTCCATTCTTTTGGTGGGCATTGACTGCAATTTTTACCATAAATTTTCCGTGCTTCAGGTTCGCATCTGCCGCCGCAATACATGAGTATTTCTCCAGTGGTATTATTAATATATATTAGATCTCCATCAAATTCAGCACCGCAATCAATTTCTAAAATATCATCACATATTTCAATTTTGTGGCAGCCATTGTATTTTTCCTTAACCTTAGCATTAATTTCATTGAAATCAATCTCGCTAGATTTTTCATATTTTAGAGGCGCCTCATCTAGTAATGTACAACTAGAAGTAATTGTCATTAGAATGAATATTAAAGCGAATTTGTCAATCATTCTTTGCTTGCTCGAAAGAACATGACGCCGATTTCATCGGCAGCTTTTAAGTTCTAATTTTGTGAAATAATTTTGCGCAGAAAAATCACAATGATGCGACTTAAGCCTGTCCGACGGAGGAGCTAGCGCCGGAGTGATACTGGACTTGTTATAATTTTTCTTTATATTTTGATATAACACTATTGAATTCCGGCCTAATTGATAAAGTACCATTAACATCAACAACAGGAAGATAATAATGTTCTATTGATATTCCAGAGGCGGCCATTCGCGTTTGTAAGACATTCAACACAGAACTGTCGTCTATATCAAAATAATAATAGTTAGCATTGGATGATTTTAGATTTTTTATCATTAAATTTGTGAAGCCGCAAGTCTTTCTCCCGTAAACCGCAACATATGATTCTTTAAAAATCGGCTCTCGAGATTTCACAAATGGTTTGATTATAGTTGGTAAATTTGACGTTCTAAAACCAAATTTTTCACTATTGTCATATAATGCATAAATAACTAATGCAACAAATAGTAATTTTTTCATAACGCTCCAAACTATAACGAGGCAGTAGAAAACCCAAAAAATTACAGGTTTATCCCCAGCCAATGGATTACATCTACACCACTGGATGAAAATCATAGGGTGGCACATAACCACTGCGATTGACATCAAGGTAATCGCTCCACCAGCTCATCATGCGCTGTCGTTCCTTGATAAATTCCGCTTTATGGATATAGGCCGCCCTCACACCATCGCGCTCTTGATGGCTCATTTGTCTCTCAATGGCATCGCGGGAAAATTGCCCGCTTTCGTTTAACGCCGAGCAGGCCATAGTGCGAAAGCCGTGACCACATACATTTACTTTAGTGTCATAACCCATGCGAACTAAAGCCTTATTAATGGTGCCGTCGCTGAGGGGCTTCCAATGCTGATGATCCCCAGGCAACACCAGATCAAACTCGCTCGACAAATTACGCAACTGCGCCAACAAGGCTAATACTTGAGTCGATAAAGGCACTAAATGGGGGGTCTTCATTTTGGCGCCGCGCGTTGAATATTTTACACCGGATATTTCCTCGCGCTCAGGAGGGATAGTCCACAATCCCGCTGCCAGATCAAACTCATTCCAACGCGCAAATCGCAACTCGCTCGACCGCACAAAAACGTGTAATGTCAATAGTACGGCAAGGCGAGTCATTGCCCTACCATTATAAGTATCTATACGCTGCAATAATCCTGGCAACTGCTCCAGAGGTAAAGCGGGTCGGTGCGTAGAACGCACTGGCGATAAGCACCCACCTAACTCTTGCGCAGGGTTGTACTCAATCAGCCCGCGTTGCACCGCAAACCGCAAAATAGAAACCAACTGCTGTTGCATACGACTAGCTACATCCGGCGCACCCCGCGCCTGAATAGCCAGCAATGCCTCCAGTAAATCGCGAGTTTTTATCTCGACCACTGAGCGACTTCCCAGCATAGGAAAAAGGTTTTGCTCCAGGCGTAGCAAAACTCTATCCGCATGGCTTGGCGACCACTTTTGTTGCATTGCCACATGCCACGCACGAGCCACGACTTCAAAAGTTCTGTCGGCGTCAATTTGAGCATTTTTTACGTGGCGGTTTTGCGCGATGGGGTCAATGTTTTTGGTTAGCAGTGTCAAATATTCATCGCGCTTTTTGCGCGCATCCAACAATGACAAAATAGGGTAATCGCCCAAAGCAGTAAGGCCTGCACGTCCATCGGGTTTTTTATACTTGAATCGCCAGCTCTTGGTGCCGCTCTTTTTAACCAACAAAAACAAGCCACCCCCATCAAACAAGGTGTAATCCTTCTCAAGCGGCTTAGCGTTAGAGCAGCGCGCATCCCGCAGCGGAGCAACAACTTTTGGCATACGACTTTCTCCTTTGGTATACAACTTAATATCGAATCGGAAATATACCGCAACATATACTAAAAAGCGAGGATTGTAGTGAATGATGGCGCATGAAAATGCAAGAGACAGGAACAAAAAAGCCGCTAAATCAGCGGCTTTAAAGTGTTTTGATTCAATTTGAACGATACAAAACAATAAATATGGTACCCAAGGCCGGACTCGAACCGGCACAGCTTACGCCACTACGACCTCAACATAGCGTGTCTACCAATTCCACCACTTGGGCATTTAACTTTTACTTAGCTGGAGATGCAGGAACATCATTCGCAGCTGGTACAACTTGATCTTGTATAACAGGCACATCTGTCGCTGGAGCTACAGGAGCAGAGGGTATTTGTTGCAAAGTAGGCACTGGAACACCTTGAGTTGCAATTTTAGAATGATCTTTAGCAATCACTGCCAAACCCAAACTCGTGCAGAAAAAGATGGTTGCAAAGATTGCTGTAGCACGAGTAAAAAAACTGCCGCTACCATCACTACCAAATACGGTTTGTGATGCGCCAGAACCAAAAGAGGCACCAGCTGCTGCACCTTTACATTGCTGTAAC
>JANYIO010000018.1 GCA_025362015.1 Gammaproteobacteria bacterium
TACAATCATAACTACCCATACATAACGATTACTTAAATCAGACCACAACAAAGTGCTGGCAAAGATTGCAACTAAAATTAATGCACCGCCCATAGTTGGTGTGCCAGATTTACTCAAGTGCGATTGCGGGCCATCGGTTCGCACCGATTGACCAATTTTTAATTCGCTCAAACGACGAATAAACCAGGGGCCAAATATCAATGAAATGCCGAGTGCGGTAAGTACACCCAAAATGGCACGCAACGTTAAATATTGAAATACAGAAAAGCCATGGATATGTTCTTTTAATTGTTCTGCTAACCAAAATAACATTAGTGACTGCCCCCCAGATGATGATCTTCGGCTTGATTTTTTTTCAAATTATATTCACTCAACTGCTGTTCTTTAAGATTGCAAAGTGCGCCGACCACTAAATCCATTTTGGCGCTGCGCGAACCTTTAATTAATATTGTGGTATTTGGCGTTGCGATTTTTGTTAATGTTTCGATGAGCCTATCGCGCTCAGTAAAATGCTCGGTAGTACCGAAAGCACCGAAAGCGTCGCTCGCATAACGACTCAAAACGCCCAGAGTTAACAACTTGTCGATTTTATGCTGCGCATAAATACCAAGCTCGGCATGCAAAGCGGCGGCATTTTCACCTAACTCACCTAAATCACCCAGAACTAAAATGCGCTGACCTTTTGTTGCGGCAAGTACATCAAGAGCAACGCGCACTGAGCCAGGGTTAGCATTGTAGCTATCATCGATAACCAAACTTTGATTAACACCTATGTGACGACTCATACGACCGACTACAGGTGAGAATTTTTCTAAACCATTTTTAATTTGCGTAAGTGACGCACCTACCGCAGTAGCCATAGCTGCAGACATGAGGGCATTACGAACACTGTGATCGCCCATGGCATTTAATCGAATATTAATTTCCTGCCTGTTTAGCACTAAAATAAAATCAACACACCCAACGCCGCCGACAATATTCCTAGCGAAACAATCAGCATCACTATTAGATAATGAAACTTTAATTATTTTAGTTTTTATCTGCGTCAGCCACTGCGTAGAAAATTTGTCATCTATATTGACTACTGCTATGCCATTGTCTGGCAGCTGCTGATAGATTTCACCTTTGGCCTGTGCTACGCCTTCGATAGAGCCAAATCCCTGGATGTGTGCTGGCATTACATTGTTGACCATAGTCACTTGTGGCTTTGCCAGAGAACACAAATAGGCAATTTCATTGATGGCACTTGCGCCCATTTCAATCACAGCATATTCGTGTTGTTTTTCAATTTGTAATAGAGTTAAGGGGACACCAATGTGATTATTGAAATTGCCTTGCGTTGCTAACACTTCACCACATTCACGCAGAATATGTGCAAGCATAGTTTTTACGGTAGTTTTTCCACTACTGCCAGTAATAGCTAACAGCGGCCCAGTGAATAGGTTACGATTCATAGCAGCAATTTGGCCTAGCGCTAACACAGTATCCGTTACAACCAATTGTGGTAACGAAATGTTAGAATCAAATTTTTCTACTACCAAACCACACACATTTTTTTCAACAGCCTGCGTTAAAAAATTGTGCGCATCAAAATTTTCACCACGCAAAGCAACAAACAACTCACCAGCTGCTAATGTCCGCGTGTCGGTATTAACGCGAGTAAATTTTGCATCGCCTCTATTTAATTTTTCATGCAGGGTTAATTCTGCCTGTAGAGCTAATTCTGCATTTGGCGATGTACGACAAAAGTCAGCAACTTGCAGCAAAGTCATCGGCGTTATCATGACAAAGACTCCGTGCTTAATGGTTCCAGATCACGCTTTGCCAAACGGCGCTGCAATGCCAAACGTGCTTGACGGATATCGCTAAACGGCAAAGTTTGTGCAGCAAAGATTTGATAATCTTCGTGACCTTTACCAGCGACTAATACAACATCTCCTGCTTTAGCTTGTTGTACGGCAAAATCAATTGCTTGCGCACGATCAGCAATTACTAAACAACCATTGGGATTATGTAACCCACGAATAATATCCGCAGCTATGGCAGAGGGATCTTCAGTGCGTGGATTGTCATTTGTTACAATAACGTAATCGCTATTTATTTCAGCGATACGGCCCATTAACGGGCGCTTGGTTTTATCGCGATCACCACCACAACCAAACACTGTCCACACGCGCGCAGAAGTATGTTCATGAATTGCATTCAAGGTATTTTCAAGTGCGTCCGGGGTGTGTGCATAATCGACAATTACACTAATATCCTGGTTACTAGCATCCAGCGTTACTGCTTGCATGCGCCCAGGCGCAGCTTGTAATTGCGAAATAAGCGGCAATATATCTTGCAGCAAAAAGCCACCAACACACATGCTAGCGATAACCGCTAGTAAATTACTGAGATTAAACTTACCGATAAACGGTGATATTAAATCTGCCTCGCCCCACGGCGAATGCAATCGCGCCTGGGCACCGTTTGCGGTCAGCACTAAATGACTAAGATAAACATTTGCACCGGCATCTTGTATTGAAAAACTAATTGCATTCACATTCGCCGGAATTTTTCGCAGAAGATTTTTTGCCCAAACATCATCGGCATTGATAATAGCATTGCGTAAATTGGGCATAGCCAGCAATTTCTCTTTGGCTTCACCGTAGTTTGTTAAATTGCCATGAAAATCTAAATGATCTTGCGTGAGATTGGTAAAGATGGCAGTTTCAAATTGCAACGCAGCAACACGACCAAGCACCAGGCTATGCGAAGAGACTTCAAGCGCAACGGTCATTGCTTTTTGCTCAGCTAATTGCGCGAGAATTTTTTGTAGATTAATAGCATCAGGCGTTGTAAGGCCTGTAGATTGAACCGCAACAATTTGTTGTGCTAGCGGCGCTACCAGCGTTGAATCTAACAAACCAAAACCTAGAGTACCGACAACTCCTGCGCGTTTTTGCAATAAAGCAGCCAGCTGGCTTATTAATAAAGTACAGGTAGTTTTACCGTTAGTGCCGGTAACACCAATCAAACGAATTTTTTTACTGGGGTGCTGATAAAAACTTCCGGCAATTTTACTAATATTTTGCGCCAAGTTATTAATAGCAATTATCGGCACCGCATCAATCCAGCGAATACCTTGCCATTGGCTATCAGCCTCCACCAAAATTGCGACGGCACCAGATTCAATTGCTTGCGCAATATATTGTCGGCCATCCACTTTTGCGCCAACCAGAGCAATAAAAACGTCACCTTTTTTCAGTTGCCGAGAATCTAAACACAAACCGGAAAGTTCTATTTGTGCTGCCGCATCCAACTGCATTCCTGGTAACAATTGTTGCAGATTAAAAACTGCATGCTGATGTTGAAGCATCATAATGGCAGCACCTCTTCCTGTTCTACCGGAATAGCAAGCTGAGGCTTTTCATTTATTTTTTTAGTTTGTGCAATGACTAATTTTTCGTCTTCCGTATTTAATACAGGGCTATCGGGCGGCACCTGCAACATGCGCAAAGCATCTTCCGCGATAGTAGAAAAAGCCGGTGCCGCAACATACCCTGCATTGGCAGCAGTTCCCTCACCTTGCGGCTCATCAATCACCACCATAGCAACTATGCGTGGATTCTCAACCGGTGCCATACCTGCGAACGATGAAATTTGTTTATTAGTGTAATGTCCACCTGCTGATTTAAATGCTGTGCCGGTTTTACCTGCAACAGAATATGAAATGGCGCGAGCACGCTTACCTGTACCTTCGGCGCTTACCACACGCATCAACATAGTTTTTACTTCATCAGCAAAACGTTTCTCAATAACTTTTTCGCCTACAGGAGGGCTGTCGACACGCAATAACGAGATGGGACGTTTAATACCGCCAGCCGCTATGATTGAATAAGCTTGCACCGCTTGCAGTACCGTCAAATTCATTGCATAACCAAAAGACACGTTGGCGCGCTCAATCAATTGC
>JANYIO010000031.1 GCA_025362015.1 Gammaproteobacteria bacterium
ATCCGCAGGCCAAAAGCTATGCCAGTGATATTCAATTTTTGAAAGGTAAGTTTGATGCGGGCGCTAACAGCGCTATTACGCAATACTTTTTTAATCCCGACTCCTATTTTTATTTTATGGAGCAATGTCATAAAGCGGGGATCATGCAACCTATTGTTCCCGGCATTATGCCCATTATCAATTACCGCAATTTAACGCGCTTTTCTGATTCCTGCGGTGCAGAAATTCCCCGCTGGTTACGCAAAGCGTTAGAAAATTATGGCGATGATGATGTGAGCTTAAAAGCGTTTGGGGTAGATTTGGTAACAGAGCTATGCGAAGTGTTGCTAGAAAATGAAGCGCCCGGCTTGCATTTTTATACCATGAATCAAACAGAACCTACCGCGCAGATTGTGAAAAATTTGGGCTTGGTACCTGTGGACTTGGCACCAATGGAATAGCAGCTTAAAAAGTAGATGTGAATTTTTTCACATCTACTTTTTCTTGATTTTAATGCCATGAATTATAGAAATAAAAAACATTTTAAAATTTATAAATTAAATTTATAAACGTAGTTGTGTCAGTATTCTTTTTCCCTTCGGTCACATTTGTATCTTTCGCCACAGCAACACCCACTTTCATTTGCATTGCATCACTGATCGACGTTGCTATTGAAGTTTCACTGAGTATACGCGTGTTGTCTGAGCCAGACTCAATGCTGAGCGTTTGTTTAAATTCTGCGGATTTGGTTATTTCCCATTTCAATTCGGTGGATGCGCGAACAATAGCGCCGCTTTGATCTACTAAGGTATCGGGCAATAATGGATCTGGATTGGTAATCACTTTTTGCCCTTGAAAATACCCCGGACCAATTTCTGCGTACCAATGTAGTGTTGGTGTAGAGTAAATCCAATTACCATAACCTATGGCCACTGTGGTGTAGGTACGATAGGCACCGAATTTGTCATCGGCATAGGAAACAAAACCAAATAAATAAGATTTTTCAGCTTCCATTAAATAAGCTGATTTAATCGACGCTAAATATTTATCTGCCGTTTTTTCTTTCACTTTGGTGTTGTCATCTTGAGTGACTTCATCTTGTTTAAAAAGTGAATTGAAAATATATTCATTTTGCCAATGCAGTAAATTTTGTTTTGCGTCTACTTTGGCTTGCACACTAGTGCTCTGTGTATTGCCCGAGGTGGAGATGGCGCCTATGCCAACTTCAATATCCCACGGCCGTTTTTCATCCGCAACAACACTGCTCGAAATAATGGAAAAAATAGCCAGTAACAAATACTTTTTAAACATAAATTAATCCTGAGGATAATTGGATGACGCACTGCATATTTATGCGCGCTTAAATTTTTCTTTCAATGCAGCTTCCACTGGTGCGGCCACAAATTTTCCGATATCTCCACCTAGCACCGCAATCTCGCGAACGATAGACGATGAAATATAGGAGAGATGCTCTGCAGGCGTGAGAAATAGACTTTCCATATCGGGAGCTAGTGCACGATTCATATTTGCCAGCTGAAATTCATACTCGAAGTCCGACACCGCACGCAATCCGCGCAATACAGCTTGGGCATTTTGTTGGTGAACAAAATCCACTAATAAAATATCGAAGCCACAAACTTCCACATTAGGTAGATGTGCAAGCGTTTCACAGGCAAGGCCTACACGCTCTTCTAAAGTGAAGAGTGGATTCTTGCGACTGCTGGCAGCGACCGCAACCACCACGCGATCAAATAAGCGGCAGGCACGCTCTACCAAGTCAATATGGCCGTTAGTAATAGGATCAAAAGTGCCTGGATACACAACTTTACGCATGAGATATCTCACCTATTTCGATTATTGTGCGCGCATGGTAAACAATTTATGCGTTAAGTACAAAGCTCTGTAATTTTCATTCCGCGAAAGGATTAAAAAATTATTTTTAGCTGCCATTTTTCATGTTTGGATTTGATTTTTGTGCACGGCACCTGCTACTACACAGATTGCTCATAAAAAGGAAATTACTATTTCAAAATACTGTATCCACGGAGTATTTTTCACATTTTTTTTATCAAACTCCCTCTACTATGTATGTATGAACTTATTCCGTACTTACATCCATGAATTCAAAAAATAGCTTATCTCCCTAGGTATTTTTTGTGATTGAAGCAGAGGAATTTAATAATGACTAATAACTCCACGACTCGTTTAGGAAATATATTATTAAAGAAAGGTTTAATAACCGCCGAGCAACTTCGTATTGCAGTCAGCACACAAACCCAGCGGCGCCAACAACTAGACCCTCTCGACACCAATTCTTACGCGGCAACATCGCTTGGGGAAATTTTAATTGAGCTGGGCTCTATTGATCGTTTGGAATTGAAGCGTGGCCTTAATTGGCAAATGCTCACGCGAAAAATAACACTCGCCATGTCACTTTGCGCGCCATTACTTAGCATAAGTTATGAAGCAACAGCGGCAACATCTTCCTCATTAACTGCATCTAGTCAGCCTGCAACAGTTGGCAGCTCATTACCGGTTGTTATCGAAGCGGAAAATTACTCTACCATGAGCGGGGTCTTCAATGAGCCAACAACGGATACGGGTGGCGGTCAGGCTACGGGCAATATAAACACCAATGACTGGATGCGTTATGCAAACAGCCCTGTCAATATTCCTGTGACGGGAAGTTATAAAATCACTTATCGCGTTGCCAGTTTAAACGGTGGCGGTAGTTTGTCGCTGTTTGAGCTCAGCAATAACCTTATTTACGATACATTTCCGGTACCCAAGACGGGCAGTTGGATAGTCTGGACCACTGTTCAGCGGACAATTACCCTCACCGCCGGGATTCATACCTTCGGGATTAATGCGGCGGTCGGTGGTTTCAATGTCAACTGGTTTAAGATCGAAAGTGTCAACGCGGCGGCCAGTTCTGTGGCAGCTTCATCCAAACCAGCGAGCTCTACACCCACCAGCTCCATTGCAGCATCGTCTACACCGGCAAGTTCTACACCGGCCTCTTCTAAACCTGCGAGTTCTATACCCGCCAGTTCCATTGCAGCATCCTCAATACCTGCGAGTTCGGCAGCGGCGAGTTCAACACCCCCTAACTCTGTTGCCGCGTCATCCAAGCCCGCGAGCTCTACACCTGCAAGCTCTACAGCAGCCTCATCACTTGCTAGTTCAGTAGCTGTAGGAAATGCCTTACCGGTG
>JANYIO010000046.1 GCA_025362015.1 Gammaproteobacteria bacterium
TTCATCGTTAAGGGTGTATTTTTTAAGTTTGTTTCTGCTCCAGCACGTTTAGTGTTCTAGCTGAACAGGTTTTCTTAATAAATTCGGCAAGCCAGTTTGCAAGTCCGTTAAGTTTTTTGTCAGGTGTATTTTATAAGTAAGCCGCTAATAATATATCGCGCTTCTTTTTGAGCACTTGCCAGTAAGTTAGTAAAGAGTAGAATCGCACGAAGAGTTTTTTACTTGTGCGGGTAAGTTGGTAATGCAAAAACTCAATTTGGTGTTTTGCATACCATCAAAAGTTTAACAAGGCGTTGCAGCGGACAGGCCCAGCGTCGCGTCTAAATGCGTAAAAAGATTTTAACTACATTAATGGCAATAATTTTATTATCTGGTTTATATTTTTCATCAATACCGTTTACATCATCTCTTAAGCCTTCAGCAAAAGCTAAATCCGACCGAGTTCATATAGATATATCTAAAATTGAATGTGGAGCATATGCTTTTGAAAAGTTCTATAGAGATAACGCTTGGAATTTCAAAGTTCTTATACTAAAAGAAGAGAATTGTTCGCTTCATGTATATCTAATTCCTACTAAAGAAAACAAGGTAATAATGCCTGAAAGGTTTTGGGGGCATGGTTCGGGCTTTTGCAGTGACTTCAGCCCTACCGTTGACGCCAACAATAAATTACTTGCGCAGGGTGAAATTATTTGTAAAGACAAAATCCTAGAGCAACTTTATATTAGTGATTTAAAATGGTCTTATAGTGGAAAATCATTGTCAAAATGGGTTGTTGAAGACCTGTACAGTCCGAAATATGAAATGCAAAATAACGTATTAATACTTAGTATGTAAAAATGCTAACAAGTCGTTGCAGCACCGTTTCGCTTCGCTGCACTGGACAGTTTTTAAGTCGCGGTTTTATGGTTTTGCTGCGCAAAAGTTTTCCATAAAACCACAACTTAAAAACTGCCGCTGAACTCGGCGTTATGCATAAGAAATGAGAAATAATCATGTCGACATACAAAATAGTTGTCTTATGCTTACTAATTAGTAGTTCTTGCTTTGCTAAAGATTATGTTTATAGGTATCAAAGTATTACTTTAACAATACCTGACGAATGGAAAGCTGATGGGAACACATTTGATGACGCCAATGGGCATAAAATTGCAGAATTAACTAGTAAAAAATTATCAAAGTATTCCTCCGGTGAAGAGTTTATCTCTAGTGAAAAAACTGGGTATGAATCTGACGTTGGTAGTATCATTTATATATCTAGCGGTGTTTCAAATGGTATTTATTGGTCATGCAGTGTATCTGATTATGAAGGTAGTAATGGTGAAGCTGGGAAATGGTATCCATTATCTTTTTGGGTTAAAGGAACCATTCTTACAATATATTCACATAAATCCTGCAACGAAAAATTTTCAAAATCGTTAAAAATTGCTAAATCGGTGCAAGAAAATTAAATGCATAACAAGTCGTTGCAGCACCAGTCGCTACGCTCCTTGGACAGTTTTTAAGTCGCGGTTTTATGGTTTTGCTACGCAAAAGCATTCCATAAAGCCACAACTTAAAAACTGCCGCTGAACTCGGCGTTAAATTGGAGAAATAAAGGAGTCATGGTGGAAGAATTAAAACAATTCAAATGCCTCACTGATCTTAATGAAGTCATCGCAAAGATCAGCTCTTTTAAAGCTAGGCCTGTTGAGCGAGGCGCACATCCCACACTTTACGACGAAAGAAGTGATGGGAAATATAGAACAGTTATGGGAGTTAGAGTTTGTGACTACAAATTCAGTTCGGATTTTCAATGGGTTCTTCCTGATGAGCAAATGGGGTTATCATTCTCATCTACTTGGCAAAACTTAAAGGGCGTCTATAAACTCGTATCTCGTGGAAAAACCAAACCAGTAGATGTTTATTGGGTCTTATCTGGAGCGGATATACCTTCAGGAATGGCTTTTATTCAAGACAGAAAACCATCAAGCTCAGCTAAAGGGCATTATTTTCTTACAGTAACGGAGAAAATAAAAGTAAGTACTCTTGTAGAAAAGCTGACGCTAATCGCTCACCATATGACAGTTATTCGTTTGGCAGGTAAAATTCTATGAAATATTTTTCACGTTATCCTCATGTTAAAGATCTAATTATCCATTACGCTACATTTTTTTCCGAGGATAAGATTTTTCAGCAACAAGAGTTTGGTGTTGCAACTCCTCAAGAAGCTGAACAATTTTCATTATTTATTTGGAAAATGGTTGATCAAATGCGTAATGACTCTGAAACAAATACTATTGTTTTAGGTAGCTCCGATAATAGTGAAATGCTTCAAGATATATATTATGAAATTAGCAGTTTCATGTCTGAATGTGGTTTTGAATCGGTTTGGGAAAGAGTTAGCGAAGAAGCATAAAAATTTAACAAAGCTATCAAATTCACTACGGCGCTACGCGCCTTCGTCGGACGCCGCGAGCGGCGCCGTTTATAGCAACGTTACACGGAAAATTATGAATCAAGGTCGTTGGTTTACGTCTAACATTTTTGAAATCGCAAAAGGCGAAGACGAAGCTACTAATCCAGCTTGCTATGGAAAGAATTTGGCGGAGTGGCTTTGCAAAGAATTTCAGTCTATCGGTTACACCAATGCAGAAGTAATTCCTGAAGACTGGGGTTGGTGTGTTATGTGTTCAAATAACGAAATTATGCTATGGGTTGGTTGTAGTAATGTGCAAACCGAAGAGCTAAGAAATTCATATGATCCAGAAAACCCTCCACAAGGTAATGAAGTGGTTTGGCATGTCTTCCCTTGCGCTGAAGTTCCAATATTTAGGTTTGTTGCATTCATCAAAAAATTGTTAGGTAAAATTAATGTTCAGCAACATACCAATAAACTGGCTAATGAATTAGAGCAAATACTTAAAAATGAAAAATCAATTCGTTTTTGCCAGGAACCCTAAAAGCAGTGTAACAAGTCGTTGCAGCACGCACACTTCGTGTGCTGGACAGTTTTTAAGTCGCGGCTTTATGGTTTTGCTGCGCAAAAGTATTCCATAAAACCACAACTTAAAA
>JANYIO010000103.1 GCA_025362015.1 Gammaproteobacteria bacterium
ACGCCATCTACCAAAGCGAGCAAATGGCTTTCGCTCATGTCTTTGAGTGGCACCAAAGTCCGTGTAAGCGATAAATCAAATGCCTCATGAACAGGTATGGTATTTTTTTGCACTTGCATAGAATATTCCTTCGTTTTACTACAGCGGTAAATATATTTTTAACTCAATGCATCTTTAGCCTTGCTTGAAACTTACAGTAAGGCAGCAGTATTAAATCCACGCCGCCCCTGTAAACCACCCGTATGAATTAAAATTAAACGACTACCGCGCGGCCAATAATTCAGTGCTAGCAGTTGTGCTACTCCGTAAAACATTTTCAATGTGTAAACAGGGTCAAGCTGTAACATTGTTTCTCGCTCCAAAACATGACTAAATTCTTGCACCACATTGGGTAATTTTTTAGCGTAGCCACCTGCGTGATAACCACTGATTAAACGCCAATTATTACCTCTCAATCCAAGATTTTGCTGTTGGGTAATGATGCGTTCACCTAAATCACCATCACCTTTTAACACGGAAAAACCGATTACTTTTGGCGTTTCAGTTACAACTTCAGCCACACTTATTTTAGAACCAATTTCAGAACCAATTTCAGAACCAATGACTTCAGCATTGGCAATACCCGCAGCAACACCAGCAAGCGTGTTTCCAGTACCACAAGCAAGGCAGATCGCGGTGTACTCAGCCTTCAATTGTTGAATGGCCCAACCTATAACTTGCGCACCACGCAAACCCTGACTGTTAGCGCCACCTTCAGGGATACTATAAAAATCGCCATAGATCTTTACCAATTCTCCATACTCCGGTTGCATTTCACTTAATGCGTGCTGAGTATGTTCGCGATAATTAGTGCGCGATATAAAATGCAACTGCATTCCCCAACGCTCCGCATCTTGCAATGTTGGACTCAAGTGCTTGGGACGCTCACCACGAATAACGCCAATAGTCTTGAAGCCGAAATTGCGCCCGGCAACAGCCAAGGCATAAAGATGATTTGAATAGGCGCCACCAAAACTTAATACTTGTTGGTACCCACCTATTTTTGCCTGAAGTAAGTTATAAAATAATTTATAAAATTTATTACCACTTAAATTGCTATCCACCAAATCATCGCGACGCACAACGACATCAACACCCTTGCGCTTTGCCAACTCCCACTGCAGAGTTTGCATAGGAACACTTACCGCTCGCTGCAAAAACTCATCTTCCGACATTAAATTCATAACACTATTTCAATGCTCAACTTCTATTTTCAAGAATCACTAACGATTTTCAGCGACCATTTTATAAGGCATTACCTGATGGTGTTCACAGCGATCACTTTCTCCCTCATGAAACTCCAGGGGCGAACCAATACGTACTAAAGCTTTACCGCAACTATTTCCATGTGAATCAGCACCATTACAGATAGGATTTTGATAATGCGTAAACCAATGCGAATAAAGCACTTCACCTACCCCCGATTTTTGCGCCACAAAAGCGACAGAGTTATCTAAATAGCAGCTCAAATCCTCTAGTGCAATAGCAAATTGCCCGACACCAGGATGATAAACCACAAAATTTACTCCCGCCTTATTAAGACGAGTTAACAATTGGTCGCCGCTATTGCTCAACAGAGCTTGAGACTCATGCTTTAATTTAATGATTTCTTCTCTGAGATTCGATTCATTTTGATGGCGATAAAATAATTCTACCTCACGCATATCAAGCATTTCGCGTAACTCTGCCGTTGCTGCTTGTACTTTGAGTTCTATTTCAACTGAAAAATTTTCTTGCATAGTTTGAATTTGACTGTGCTCATCCAGCTGTGCGGTTTTTAATTTATGCGAAAAATATTCTCGTACGCCCTCAACTTTACTGGCCTGAATATCCAAATTTTCTTTAAGCAATTTATTGCGTGCATCTAGTTCAGCATTTTGCGTTTCCAGGATTTGAATGCGCTCTTGATAAGCTTGCATACGCTGTTGATGCTGATACTGCAATTTATTGATGTTTTGTTGTAGCCTGGATTGTAATGTGGCAATACGAAGCCGCTGCTCTTTGAGCGCACCCGCTAAACGATCACGCAGTTCCTGCGAATAATGCTCATGCAGTTTTTTCTTGATAGCTTGTTGATTATGAGTATTCGCGGAGGCAACAGCAGCGGCTTGTGCGTTATCTACTACCGGAGTCTTGAAAATTAAACCTAGCTTATTGGCTTGTATCGATTTTCTGAGCAATACAAAACTATTTTTACTGGGCTCCATTTGTGGATCCCACAGCTTATTTTGTTGCAGTTCAATTGCACACAGACTAAAACAAGCCAACCGAATCGGCCCGGCACCTAAATTAGGCCCTCTACCCGACACTTCAACTAAATGCCGCAAAGGAACATTCCAGCGGCGTTCAACCATGCCTTTTCCATCAAAGTCGAGCAAAAAAAATACAGCGGAGGTAATGCATAAATTAGCATTAATCACTAAATACACCGCCTTAGCCACTGCACCTTTGAAATCCGGAACAGGGACAAAACCATCTAAAATGGCTTCAAACTCAGGATATAGCATCTCACGGACGATTTTTTCTCCGGAAATCAAGATTACTGCTTCAATAGTTTCTGTAGGTTCTAAAGGCATACTGAATGATCCAGAGCATCGGTCAATTGCACAACTAGTGTTTACTTATTTTAGCTGAGTATAAGCCAGATGTTTTTACGACTGTTTAATGAGTGCCGAAAAAGCCATTATTTGGCTTAATTTGCGGCTTACTCGACAAATATACGTGAGCAATCAAGATGTTGGCTGTGACTTCGTCGACATTTGACTCAAACAAAAGAGCGCTGAGAGGTAAATCAGTAGCAGGATAAGGGTAGCAGAGGTGAACGAATAAGAACTAACGACAATAGTGGCGAATCAGTACTTACAGTTCTGAATAATCGTCGGCAAGGTCGTCGTCAAATTCTTCAATGGTGTCGTCCAGTAAATCTTCAAGATAATCTTGCATGTTCAGTAACCTAAGTATGTTTAAAATAAAAAGTATAAGCGGGAAATCCTTTCCCAAATCAAATCCTTGTCGAGGAAATTACCAACAGATAATGACAGTTATATGAACAAAGTATAAATACTATTGATGAGGGACATATTCGGGAAGGATCAATGAACTCTACTCTCTAGGACTTGCTCTAACTTAACGAAACGGAGAATAAAGACAGGCATAAAAAAACCCCTAATAGAAACTCTAAAAGGGGTTTTTAAAGAATTAATGGCGGACCGGACGGGGCTCGAACCCGCGACCTCCGGCGTGACAGGCCGGCATTCTAACCGGCTGAACTACCGGTCCGCAAAACAATCTCTCGGAAGACAATAATGTAAAAAGTACAATTACAATAAAGTGGTGGGCGGTACAAGACTCGAACTTGTGACCCATGCCTTGTAAGGGCATTGCTCTACCAACTGAGCTAACCGCCCTCATCGAGAGGTGCGCATTCTACCTAATTTTTAAGGCGTGTCAAATGTTTCTCGTATCCACTAATGCTCAAGAAATCAGCAATCGCACTAATTTAGTCGTAAATGTTTTTACCATTAGGCTTTAGAAGAAGTCGCGGCAGTGCGACAATAGCCGTCAATTAATAATTGTTAGCAGCCGCAGCCTTATTCTATGAAAAATTTTACGCATTCAGGAGTATTGATTCTCAAAGCAATTTTGTTACCCATGAGCTTCTTTTGGGTAGGCAATTGTTACGCTGCAAATACTATGATAGATATAAAACAAGCCCTTATTATTGCTATCCCTTGTTTACTTCTATTGCAAACAATCCTTATTGTTAGCTTGCAACGCAGTCGCTTAAAAAATAAAGGAGCTAAAAACACACTGCAAATTCATCAAAAAGATCTTGAACAAAAAATTCAAGAACGCACCCAAAATTTACATCAAAAAAATCTTGAATTGGAAACAGTTATTGAGAACCATAAAACTATCGCTGTTCAACTACAAGATACCAAACGTCATTTGCAAACCATGATTAATTCGGTTCCCGATATTTTAATTGGTATTTCCGCAGATGAAAAAGTTAACTATTGGAATACTGCTGCATTTGAAAAAACGGGACTTTCTTTCGATAAAGCTCTGGGAACGAACATACTTACCGCGCTCCCTCAACTACCGATCACACCTGATCAGCTCTCTTACATTATTAAAAGTGAACAGCCTTTTATTAACCAGCGGATTCAGGTATCTGAGAACAATGAACATAAATTTTACGACCTGCGCATCTACCCGCTATTAAGCAATCAAAATTCAGGCGCAGTTATACAGCTAAAAAATGTTACTGCTCAAGTTAACATTGAGCATATGTTGATTCAAAATGAAAAAATGTCATCCTTAGGTGAGCTCGCTGCAGGCATAGCGCACGAAATCAATAATCCCTTAGGAGTTATTTTGCATAATGTGCAAAATATTATTCGCCGCACGTCTAACAATCTACCCAGCAATATAAAAGCAGCTGAAAAGCTCAACACTAACTTTAATGATATTCGCGACTACTTAAAAAATCGTGAAGTAGATCAGTTTTTAGATAACATTAAAGAAGCTGGTGAACGGGCAGCCTCAATAGTGCGTAATATGCTAGAATTTTCGCGCATTACCCATAATGAAAAAAATTGGATAGATTTTAAAGAGCTGGTAGATAAATCCATTAAATTAAATATTAAATCCAGCTTTGATGATCGAAAAAAAATCAAAGACATTAAAGTCACCACAAAGTTTAGTCAGGACTTCCCCTTACTTTATGCCTCAGCACCTGAGTTACAACAGGTATTAATGAATTTGTTGCGCAATGCTTATCAAGCTTTAATATCTGACAATTACCAAAAACCCGAAGTACTGAGTGTCAATATCACGGGTTCTTTAAATACCCGCAAACACGAAGTGCTTATTGAAATTTCAGACAATGGCCCCGGCATTAAAAACACCATTAAAGACCACATCTTTGAACCATTTTTTACTACCAAAGAAGTGGGGAAAGGTACTGGGCTTGGATTATCGGTTTCTTATTTTATTATTACCGAACACCATCAAGGCAGTATCAGTGTATCCTCGCAACCCGACAAAGGCACAACCTTTAAAATACGCTTACCTATTTTGGTTGAGCAACAATACTCTTTTGATATTTAGCCCTCTTTTGAATAGCACGTTAATATGACGCGATTGCAATACAGCCCAGCAGAATACCAAACACAATTAACTGAAAAAATTGCGATATTTAAACAAGATTTCGCCGATTTTAATTTGCCCGAACTAGAAGTGTTCGAATCAGCCGAAAAACATTTCCGTATGCGCGCAGAATTTCGCATTTGGCATAAGGGCCCAGTGTCAACATACTGTATGTTTGGCGATGACGAATTCAAGCGCCCCTACGATATTACTGAGTTGCCAATAGGCTCAACTCTCATGAATCAAGTTATGACTGAATTAATGGCAGAAATAAATGCCGATGAAGTCTTACGTACCAAACTTTATCAAATGGATTTTTTAACTACATTGAGTGGTGAAACTTTAGTGTCGTTAATTTATCACCGCAAACTGGATGATGAATGGCAACAAGCTGCGCGTGCTGCCCAAGAAAAACTCAATATCTTTCTTATTGGCCGCAGTAAAGGCCAAAAAACTGTGATTGAGAGAGACTATGTGATTGAGCAACTCACCGTTGCCGGAAAACAGTTTAGCTACCAACAAATAGAATCTGGCTTTACGCAACCCAATGCGCAAGTGTGCGAAAAAATGTTGACCTGGGCAATTAATAAAAGCCGACACTGGGGCAAAGATTTAATTGAACTTTATTGTGGCAACGGTAACTTCACCATACCACTTGCGCAAAACTTTAATCGCGTTCTGGCGACAGAATTATCAAAACCGTCCGTAAAGTCTGCGCTTTTCAATCTGGAATTAAATCACGTCAACAATGTTGAGATTGCGCGCTTGTCGAGCGAAGATTTTTCGCAAGCCATAGATAAAGTCAGAAATTTTAGACGTCTGGAAAATATGAATTTAGATAGTTACAACTTCAGCAGTATTTTTGTCGACCCACCGCGCTCAGGAATGGACCCACACACAACGGCTATTACACAGCGTTACGATAATATTATGTATATTTCATGCAACCCTGTAACGCTGCTCGACAATTTAACAACGATGATACAAACCCATGAAATTACCAACGTAGCTGCGTTTGATCAGTTTCCTTATACCCATCACCTTGAAGTGGGCGTGACTTTAAGAAAACGCAGCTAGAAATACCCATCCTTAACATCTGCCACATACCTTACCAAGGGCATTCATTGAATGCCCTTTTTGCTTCCTACTGCCTGACCATTCTTCACACCAACATTCCTTGAATCAAAAAACAAGCAGACAAACTCCTTGACCAGATCATACTTCAAGCATAATATCTGCCAAAGCAAATATTGCCATGTCAAATATTGATTTGGCAGATTCTGATAAAACAATATTTTACAAAGCAGGTTATTTACCGATGAAGCATTACGACCCAGAGACATATAGCTCGAAAAATAGCCTTGGCTATTTGCTGAAGGTCAACCATTCCTTAATGCTCGACTGTGCGGACCGCATTTTTACAGCTCATGACATCAGCTTTGCGCAATGGATTGCACTTAAGAAACTGCGCGATGGCTCGGCACTAACTGCGAGTGACCTTTGCCGGGAGATGAGTCATGACAATGGCGCCCTAACCCGTCTGCTGGACCAGCTTGAAGAGCGCGGCTACATAGAACGTCAGCG
>JANYIO010000118.1 GCA_025362015.1 Gammaproteobacteria bacterium
CCATTTGTAGAAATGTATAAAACCAAAAAGTTTTTTGTACTCTGTTCGCAATTAATTATCAGCATTGGTTTTTTTGTGGTCGCCTTCGCGATGAAGTTACCCAATTACATGACCATTTTATTAGCGCTGTTTTGGCTACTGTCTTTCGTTGGCGCCACCCAGGATATAGCCTCTGACGGCGTGTATGTAACCTCGCTTGATCGTAAAAGCCAATCACTTTTTTGCGGCATTCAAAGCCTCAGCTGGAATATTGGTCCTATTGTCGCTACCGGTGGCCTGGTTTATCTCAGCGGTTTTTTGCACAGCAATTTCTTTCATCACGACGCACAAATATTTGGCACAGACTGGGTTGATGCCTGGCAAATTATTTTCTTTATTGTTGCTGGTGTTACTTTATTGATGGCAGCCTGGCACGCGAGGGTAATGCCCAAGGGCGCCAAAGCCGAAAACACACCAACAACTTTTCACGACGCGTTGCATATTTTATGGGATGCCTTTGTGACTTTTTTTCAAAAGAAAGATATTTGGCTGATGGTTGCTTTTGCTTTTTTATTTCGCTTGAGCATTGGCTTCCTCGAAAAGGTAGGTCAGTTTTTTATGGTTGATCCCCTGGAAAAAGGGGGGCTAGGTTTAAATAATGAAATGCTCGGCATTATCTACGGCACTTACGGTTTAATCGCCGTACTGGCCGGGTCACTATTAGGTGGATTTTTTGTCGCACGGCGCGGGCTTAAACCTACTTTATTTTTATTATGCTGCGCCGTAAACATTCCCAACATTACATTTTTATTGCTGAGCATTTACCAACCTTCGAGCTTAACCTTAATTGCCGCTGGCGTTGTGATTGAAAAGTTCTCTTTTGGTTTTGGTTCAGTCGGTTTTATGATTTATTTAATGCAACAGCTCGCCCCCGGTAAATACACCACCACTCACTATGCCTTTGGCACTGGATTAATGGGCCTATGCATGATGGTGACCGGCGTTATCAGTGGGCACTTACAACAAATGTTGGGTTATACGCATTATTTTATTTTTGTTATGGCCGCCACTATCCCATCATTTATTGTGTGCTGGTTAGCGCCATTTAATATCAAAGAGAACCCTTAATAAAATAGAAATAAATTCGTAATAAAATAAAAATACATTCTTGATAAAATAAAAATCGAATAAAAATTTTTCTGAAAAAAATGGCTGCCATTCGCCGGAATGACAGCCATTTTTTTAGCTGGATAAAATCAATTTAGGCTTTTCAATTCTCACGTTCGCAAACATCATATCCATTTTCCCGGCGGTAGCCAAACTAAAAGGTTCGAGCACCAAGGCGAATAATTCCTCCTGAGTACGGCGCAGGCCGAAATCGGTTTCCACATCAGGGAAACGGCTTAAGGCTAGGCGCAGGGTTTGCCAACCTTGGCGGGCAATTGCGGTGAGCTGCCAGGTAATATCGACTTCCGAGAAACAAGAGGGGCCGCAACCCAGGCGCATGTAGACTTTAGCGTGAGGCGCTGCATTAACGTTAAGATCGAACACTAACGCAGCATTAGCGTAGAGGTAGCTGCTTAACACCTGGCGCTGGCCGGCAACTATTGCCACCACCCCCAAGCCCTCGCCGTTCCAGACTGCGCGGCGCGCATCTTCTTGCACATCAAGATCTACTGCAGTCAGGGTTAGTGTGGCGACGCTGGCGTAATTACCACTCATAGTAACACGGTCGTTGTTGCTCCCTTCTAGCACCAGGCTATAGGGGCTCATGGGGCGGCGCTTGAACAAATCTAACACGGGCGAAGCTTCCACTTGCGGAAGTCCTTCTTCTGGCAAGTTATCACCCAAGTTGCATCTATCGCTGTAACTCAAACCAAAACCATAGGCAAATAGCGGGTTATCTCTGACATTTAAGGGTGTTTGATCCGGGCGCCTTGGCCATGAGAAGGTCAAACGGCCGGTGCTGTCGTGATTTACCTTGTTGTCATTCGTTTGGAAAATTACATCGGTAACCCCGGCACCTTCTGTACCCGGCTGCCAGATAACCGCGAAGGCATCCGCCGCATTGAGCTCGCGGTTGATCCATAAGGGGCGCCCCGTAATAAACAGCGCGACTACAGGAATACCCTCAGCCTTCAACTTTTTGAGCAGCGCAAGATCCTGGCTAGCACCCGCTTTCAAAAGCAGGTTTTGGGTATCGCCTTGCATTTCCGCATAGGGGTCTTCACCAAAAATAACGATAGCAACATCAGGCCGTTCATTGTAATTACCCTCGGTACTTAAACTCACTGTGCCGCCGCCCGCTTGCACGGTAGATTCAATAGCCGACCACAAGGTAGTGGCGCCAGGAAAATCTTCAATATTATTGCCAGTACCTTGCCAATTCACCGACCAACCACCGGTTTGTTTACTGATATTATCGGCACCGTCACCCGCCACCAAAATCCTGGCGGATGGCGCAAGAGGTAAGAGAGATCCTTTGTTTTTCAGCAACACAATCGATTCACGCACCGCTTGTCGCGCAATAGCACGATGCGCAGCACAACCAATTAGCTCATCCTTGCCGGCAAAGGGACGACTCGAAGGTAGCCCTTTACTCCAGAGATTAGCACGCAGTTTTACCCGCAGAATCCGGCGTACCGCATCATCCACTCGCGCCAAGGAAATTACGCCGCGTGTTACCTGTTCAAGCGTATTGTGGTACAGGGTTTTCCACTCAGGATGCGGGATCATAAACATATCCAGACCCGCATTGATAGCTTGCGGGCAATCCAGAACACTCGCACCAGCGATAAAGCCATGACCATTCCAATCGCCTATCACCAAGCCATCAAAACCCAAATAGCCTTTGAGCACATCCGTTAATAAGTATTGATGGCCGTGCAAGTGCTCTCCCTGCCAGCTACTAAACGATGCCATGACCGTCTGCACACCCGCTTCAAGCGCGCTAAAGTAGCCAGCGCCATGAATATCGCACAGCTCTTGTTCACTTACGATACTGTTGCCGCGATCAATACCATTGAGGGTGCCGCCATCCGCAATAAAATGTTTAGCCGTGGCGATAACACGAGTGGCATCCAAAAATGTAGTGCCGTTGGCCGCACCTTGTAAGCCTTCTACCATAGTGCGGGCGTATTGATAAACCAGCTCTGGGTGCTCAGCATAAGATTCATAAGTACGCCCCCAACGGGTATCACGAGCGACGGCGACGGTGGGCGAAAAATCCCAATCTAAACCAGTAACTGCCAACTCTGAGGCCGTAGCCTGACCAATGCTGCGAATTAACTCCGGGTTATGAGCGGCGCCCAAAGCAATATTATGGGGAAACAGGGTAGCGCCAACGATATTGCCCACACCGTGTACCGCATCTGAACCCCACATAATGGGAATGGCGACCTTGCCATCGCTTTCATCCATGGAGGCAGCATAAAAACTATCGGCAAGCGCCAGCCAATCAGCGGCTTTCGCATAGCGATTATTATTGGGCACGGAGCCACCACCATTGAGCACTGAACCAATGTGGAAATCTTTAACATCCTGCGGGCTTAGGTGGCGAATTTCGAGCTGCATCATTTGCCCTATTTTCTCGGGCAAACTCATGCGCAACAACAAACTTTCTACCTTGCCTTCAAGGGCAACATCTTTTTTCACCGCGAGGGTGAGTTTTGGCCAAGGCAAGTGACCAGCCTCCCAGAATAAATATTAAAAAACTTAACGCCAAAGCATCCAGCAACCCAACATAAGTTCCGACAAAATAAAATCGAGAGTTCAGGGTATCCCAATATTGACAGCGCTGTCAATTATCAAAACCTCAAGCCTATTTAAATCTTACCAGAGGAGAAATCTTCAGCAAAATAAGTAGCAGGTTATTGAGGGGCACGGCCAGTAGACTCACGCGTAATGATCAACGAGGGCAGCATGCTTGCCGATAGCGGGGATGTGCTTTTCTTCAGCTGTTTAATCAGTAACTCGGTAGCATTTTTAGCCATATCCTGAATCGGCTGGCGAATGGTCGTTAACGCCGGCCAAATTTGATGCGCCACAGGAGTATCGTCAAAACCGGCTATCGATAGATCTGCAGGAATATCAATTCCCATTTGGTGAGCGGCAAGTATTACACCAGCAGCCATCTCATCGTTAGCGGCAAAAATGGCGGTAGGACGAGGCTCAACCTGCAGCAATTGGTGCGCACAACGCTCCCCCGAATCAAACGAACTATCACCGGTTGCGATCCAATCCGCCGCGGGGCGGATCTTGTTATCCAGCATTGCCGCCTGATAACCCTCAAACCGCAAACCTACCGCACGATGGTCGGGGTGACCGCCAATAAACCCAATACGGCTATGCCCCAACGCAATTAATTTACAGGTCATTTCATAGCTGGCGTCGCGGTCATTGGTTTCGACATAGGCGGACAATTCTTTATTTAATGTTGGCGCTACACGCACAAAAGGCACGGACATTTGTTTAAGTGCATGCAATAGTTCAATATTATCTGAGAGCGGCGGCGTTAGTATGACACCGTCAATTCTGCTGTTTTGCACCAATGCAGATATATCTTCAATGAGGTTTGCATCCTGATGATTACAGGGATGAACGATCAGTTCGTAGCGCTGCGGCCGACAAGTGGCCAAAACGCCCTCCTGGATATCCAACACATAATGGGCGGAAGGAGTGCCATAAAGTAGGCCCAGCAGATAGGAGCGATTACCCGCCAAACTGCGGGCAGACATGTTGGGGCGATAATCTAACTGCGCAATCGCATTCAGAACCTTGTCACGCATGGCCGGGCGCACATTTGGCTCATTATTGACAACCCGTGAGACGGTTTTAATAGAGACTCCCGCCAGCTCTGCCACATCATCAATTATTGCTTTTGTCACCGACTACCCGCCCACATTTTATTATTCAAGAATCAAACACATACATTAACCGCAGCTAATCCGTGGACAACGATGCCAGATTGAGGGGTTAATTAAAAGCGATTTAAATTGCAGAGGTTGTGGGCGTGAGTCAAATTAACTAATCAAGCGGGAAAAAGGCCTGGTTCCTCCTTGAACCAAGCAATAGCTCCGATGCAAACGTAAATTTCTGTAAAACTCGCTCTATTGCAGCGCTGGATAAGCGTTGTCTAATAGAATTTTGAACCCGGCAGGAAACCAACGGCCTGCTACAGGAGCATTGGCAATTGCACCTGTATCAACAGTGCCACTGCTTTCGCTGCGCAGGTAAGTAGGGCTACACATTTCATCAAAACCTTTAGCGGGATCTTGCGGGTCAAACGACAACTCTTTTGATGCAGCACCGTCTGATTCACCCGGTGGCTTCACCCACACATACGCATCGATACCCTCTGCGTTAACAACTTGTGGACGCTCGCCAATACCTGATTTTTGGTTACACCAGTTACCGCGATGTGAGCGCCGGTCGATACGAGAGTCATCCACAAAGGTCTCTAGAAGCGTGCTGCTAGAAAGAACAGATGGACGATTTGCACCACCCCAACCATTGCGCGCGGTATCAATCAACATCCCGATTGTGGCTGGGAAGCCAGCGGCAATCATTTTGGTGCGCCAGGCTTTTGCAAACGAGATTTCACCAAAGTGAGTATTCCACTGATAGAACTTGGCTTGACGAACTTGCGTGCCACCATTACTGCCCGGCATAGAAGCCATTTCGAATGCGTCAAGGAAGGGTTCACTCAGCGGTGTAACACCGGCAGTGTTAGTGACAAAACCCGCAACGCTGTTTACGCCATTGGTTGTTCCCTTAACTGTATCGGCAACCAACGTGGTTGCTTTGCCAAGATTTTCATCCCAGCCCAACCAACCTGAGTGACCAGCATCCATGTAGCTATACACATTGGTGATGGGGTAGAACTTGTTGAGTGTGTAGCGAGTATTGGCAATATAACCGTGGGTTGCATCAGTGGCCAATGCGCAATCCGGATCATCCAGGTTGGTCACCAAATTAGGCAACGAATCTGGTTCGATGATGGCGATAATACGAATATCTTTATATTTAGCATCAGCGAAAATTGCTGCAAGGGCGTCAATGTACTCGGTGCGATAACGAGCTGTACCCTCTGCGCCTTGTTTCAATTCGCCATTCGAAGACAATGCATGACAATCGCGGTTTGGTAAATCGTATACCACGACTTGAATGACATTCGCTTTTTGTGCGAGAGCGGCATTCAAGTGATCGCGCAAGCCATAGCTACCATCAGTTGGAACTATGGCGCCAATACGATCCATCCACACAGCGGTGTTGTATTTGGCAACTTTAGAACCGTTAGTTTCTGCACCCGCTTTAGCTGACCAAATCGGGTCAACATACCAAACAGCACCTATAAATGGATTGTCCATACGCACACCTGGCGGCAAGCTACTTTGCCCTGAACTGCTTTGCCCCGCGCTGCTAACAATGCTTGATTTGGTGCTACTGGATTGCACACCTAGGGAACTTAGGTTCGATTTGACACTAGTACTCGCGATAGAACTTGCAATTGAACTGACAGAAGAAGCCCCACCTACTACACCATAGGGCGCTGGTTGGCCACTGCAGGTAGAGACTGCAACACAGCTCAGATTATTTTCCCAACCCCAACCACTCGTTGTTGTTGTGCACAGAGAAACAAGCTGGCCATACCAGTTACATTGCTGTGTAGCGGCTATCGAGCTAGAACTAGAACTCAAGGCGCTGGAACTAGCGACGCTGGCAACTGAACTGCTATGCGGACAATCTGGCCATGTGTTGCCCGGAGGGCATGAAAGCGACGAGCTTGATTGCGCACTCGAACCCACTGAAGATGAGTTACCGTTGGTATAACTGCGCATACGGTTACGCACATAATTGCCGGATTCGGTCAATTGCGACGCTGACCAACCACCCGTAGTACTTGCACCAGATTTTAATGCAGCAGAAGTTTCTGGCGCGTCAGACAAATTCCAGTTAACCCAGCTAATGCCATATTGATCCAGCAAATTCATCCAGATATCAACTTGCGCAGGGCAAGTAGCGCCATTGCCGGTATATTCTGCATCACCCCATTCGGTCGAGAAAATGGGCAATTTTGCATCAGCGGCAGATTTCACCAGAGCGCGCAGGGAGTCCTGATGCTCAACTGAACAAGCGTAGAAATGCACGGTATAAGCAACGTTACTGAAAGCCAAAGGATCAGCAACAACTTGATCCAAACGTTGACTCCACACTGCCGTGCCCACAATCACAAATGCATCAGGTGCGCCAGCGCGAATCACTGGAATTACTTCATTGGCATAAGGCTTTATTGCACTACCCCAACTTACGTCAGCACCATTTGGCTCATTCGCAATTTCATAAATGATGTGCGCATCATTGCCATATTTCGCCGTCACCTGACGGAAAAAATCTTTGGCCGCTTCTTTGTTAGTAAGTGGGTTGCCATCTGACAAAATATGCCAATCAACAATCACATAAATATCGGCTGCAATAGCAGCATCCACTGTTTCCCACACTTTGGTAAGAACACTGGGGTTATCCAAATAGCCACCTTCCTTCGTGTACATAGCGGCACGAATAACATTTGCATGCCAGTCATCTCTTAGCCAGCGAATAGTGTCTTGATTGTAAAACTTACCAAACCATTGCAAGCCATGAGTACTCATGCCATGCAAAGGTGTAGGGCTGCCATTTTTATCCACCAAACGACCATTAACCGTTTTTAAACGGCCATGTTGCGACACAAAACCAGCGCCTGAAATAACGGAACTGGAAGCGCTAGACGCAAGCGATGCATTGGACTTGGAAGAACAAGCCGCATTATTACCTTCGGAGCAATTAATACCAAACGAAGAGCTTGATTTCGAGCTGGAAACTGCACTTGATTTAACACTGGAGACGGATGCACTTGAGCCCGCGGCAGAACATACAACACCAGTAATTACGGGTGTTTCAGCAGCATTGGTATTGTTTTTAGTACCTTGAAAACCAAAGCTGACCGATTGCCCAGGCTGTATGGTTTTATTCCAATCCAAAGGAACTGCCGAATAAGGATTGCTACCTGTCATGGTCGCATTCCACGAATTAGTTATTCTGTTTGCACTGTATTGCCAGCCCAAATTCCAGCCATTAACGACTGCAGAGTTGTCATTCGTAATGGTAATAGTCGCGGTAAAACCGCTATCCCACTGACTATCAACTTTATAGGCACAGATTGCCGCATGAGCCTGACTAACAGCAAAGCTCATGCCCAGCATGGCGGCTAAGCCATACATTTTTGTTGTCGTGAATTTCATTAAGTGCTCCGAAGTTTTATTGGTTAGTGATGTAAAGAGTTGTCTTCAATTATTTTTATTAAACCTATCACCCAAAGATAAACAGCAGACTTATTGCTGAATGACACACCTTAAGTTGATGCCACGCAGCAATTATAATTAAATTGACAGCGCTGTCAACAGATAGTAATTTATAATTGAATTAATGCTCAGAGCCGTTTCAAGCGCGGAATTTTGACTTAAAAAGTGAGGCTGAAAGCTGTAATGCGCTTAGCTGAAGTTAATTTTTATGACCGATGAATGCTCAACAAAATAAATAACTAGCAAAAAATAACGCAGGAGATTTCCATGTTTAACGTAAGCGCAGCTCCAGCCTCAACCACACCCTACCGCATATCTTCGTAATAATTTAGTGTTCAGCCTCCAACAACAAGGAGGTACAATGCAAAAACCACTCACATTCAAACAACAATATTGGTTCGATCACATCAGTGCTGCGCAACGCAATGGGCAGTTGTTATCGGCTTATGCTAAAGCTCAACAGCTCAATGTCAAAGCACCTTACAATGTCAAATTCAACCAACAAATTATTTGAATTCAAAAAATGAAGTTAGCGTGAGCCGGCCCGTCGCTGGACTGGGATCAAAATTATAATCTTCTCCAATTTTCCCTGAGTGAAGGCTCGTTCCTCTATACATAATTAATCGATTAAATAACGCATCGAATGACGCCACTTCTTCAAATTCATCTGTAGAGCCATTTATATAGCCCTCCGGGTATTTATTTTCTGTCGGAAACGTTTCCTGTATCTTCGCCATATAACTTGAATATCGTTGCTCATCCACATACTCAAAATCTGTTGGTCTATGACGATACAACGCAGTCCCCATACTGGGAATTGATTGTAGATAATGCACAAAAGCTAAACCTTTGCGCGATGGAGAATCGAAATGAGGAATGCGTTGTAATAAATCAAGATCATTTGGGGAAGTTGTTATTATCGAAAATTTAGAAACGGCACTTTTAATTTGTCGTACTTCTAATTGAAAAATTTGCTGCATAAAGAAGCCAAGATTTTTAACAAGAGCAAAAGTATATTCCTGTGGCACCTCCATTCGCACACCAGGATAGAAAGAATCCGCGCGCGCGAAATCATTTTTCTGTATAGCATGCTCTTTTAAGGCTAAAGCTCCTTTAAGGAAGTTATCAACGAGCAGAACCTCCTGTTGTTCAGCGCCAACTCTATAACATTCAATGCTGGCATCCTCACAAAGCTCATACACAATCGGCTCCATACAATTCTCTATATTTTATGAAAACCAAATTGATTAATTTTTTCAATCAAATCTCTATTTGACGGTAATCCGCTCAAAGCCTTCCGAGTAATTTGTTGCACTTCGGAAAAGTAGGTTTGTACCCTATCTAGATCACTCGATTTGGATTTAGTTTTTCTCACTGCCGTCTCAAAACCCATACCATAAAGTACGTATTGCCAACTGGCAGCAGGAAACATTTCTTCTTTCAGTGGAAAATCATATCTATTGGGAACTTGGTGCCGCCATAAGAATAATTTTTCTTGCAGTGACATAGATATTGAATTTTTATCGAGATTGTCTATCCAATATTCCGTGTCGGTACGCTTTGTTAGAATGTAATGAAGCTTTAGAAAATCAATAATAGTCTCCCAATAGTATGCGGTTCTTTGATTGTAGCGCTTTGCAACAATATCCATAACATCACGTGTAGCCGGTAAATCATTGCTAATCATCGCTGCAGACACCTCCACTAATACTAATGCGGAAGCCTCAAGCGGCTCTAAAAATCCCGCCGCCATACCCACTGCAACACAATTCCTATGCCATAACACTTGGTGGTGCCCAGGATTAATATTAATTTTTTTAAACGATATCTCAGCAGCTCTTTTAGGATCAAGTGATTGTTCAATATATTGTTGCAGTTCAATCGTGGCATTGTCATCAGAGATATGTGCGCTTGAGAAAACGACACCAACTCCCTTGCGAGTAGGCAAACCAATATCCCAAATCCATCCTGCACTTTGTGCGGTAGAAATAGTATGTGATGCGATAGCGCTATGCTCTTCGGCATACGGCACTTGTGCGGCAATTGCAGAGTCGTTAAATAAAATATGTTTTTTAGAGATAAAAGGAATTTTGTAATGCTGGCCAATTAATAGCGAGCGACGCCCCGAGCAATCAATAAATAGATCACCTTCCACATCACCATTTATTTTTGTTTTCAGCGCGGCTATATCACCAGTTTCACTGCATTTCACCTCAACCACATGGTCGATAATGTGATTGACACCTAGCTTAGTAATGCAATGTTTCTGTAAAAAAATACCAAGCTTTGTTGCATTAAGATGATAGGCATAATTCGCAACAGAGGCATATTCTGGAGTTGTAATTTGCTTGGGAGCCTTACCGGCGTCACATAAGGCACCTTGGCAACAAACAGCATCGGCAAAAGATACTTTATCACGCATGGTTTGCCACGGCGTTACAAGATCCGTGTCATAAGACCCATGAGGCAAAATCAACGGGTGGTAATAATAATCGTCATTTTCACCGGTTACCCATTTTACAAATTTCGCACCCTGCTTAAAAGATGCGTCACATTCGCGAAATAGGTCTGTTTCAGAAACCCCCATTTTAGATAATGTATTTCGCATGCTTGGCCAAGTTCCTTCACCAACACCAATAGTGGGAACATCGGGGGATTCAATCAGTGTGATTTTAATGCCATCGGGTTTATTGGCATGATGCTCAGCAGCTATTACACCTGCAGTTAGCCAACCAGCAGAACCTCCGCCTAAAATGACTATATGTTTGACTTCGATATTATGTTTACTCACACCCAAATTCTCATTAAATCAGCTCGGCCTTACAGTATTGATTGATAAATTCTTGATGAGAAGGCATTGCCGATACTTTATTATTCACGTCATCTTTCAAAAATGCCAAGAAACCTTTCAGCTCCTTTTCATCCATCACATCGGCAATAGGATGATATGCGGTAGGCATAATACCTTGCCCCATCATCACCTGAACCCAGGAATCATTTAGAAATAATTCTTTCTCTTCTAGCGCAATTGCACCGGTATCTTTGAATAACTGTACTCGATGCGCCAAGGCTTCAGGTATTTCCATATTTTTACAATAGCGCCAGAAGTCTGTGTCATCTCTTTGAGTTGCGTGATAATGCAAAATAACAAAATTGCGAGCACGATCCATTTCTTCAGCCGACTGTTTATTAAATTCATCCACATTCGACATCACAATTTCATTTTGCGGAAAATATCTCATTAAGCGATAAATCGCAGACATTGCTAAATGGATGGAGGTAGATTCAAGTGGCTCAATAAAACTTGCCGTAAGCCCCACAGCAATACAATTTTTATTCCAGGCCTTCATTCGACGGCCAGTTTTATATTTAATGACTCGCGGCTCTGTAACAGGGCGCCCTTCTAGGTTTTTCAGTAACGTGTTTATTGCTTCATCATCTGAAACATGTCGGCTGGAATAGACCAAACCATTTCCTGCTCTGTGTTGCAGCGGAATACGCCACTGCCATCCAAAATCGTGGGCTATTGATTGCGTGTAGGGCCTGGGTGCTCGCGTTAATTCAGTTTGTAGAGCAACCGCTGAATCACAGGGAAGATAATGACCATAGGGCACCCAAGGTGTATTTAAAGCCCCTTCGATTAGCATTGCTTTGAAGCCGGTACAATCCAGAAATAAATCGCCCTCTATTTCTTGTTCATCTTTTAATAGCAACGACTTAATAAAACCATTCTCTGGAGAAAGTATTACCTTATCAATAAGCCCTTCAACATGCTTAACACCGAGCTTTATAGAAAAAGCTTTCAAATAATCCGCATATAAATTTGCATCGAAGTGATAGGCATAGTTAACTCCATCATCTTCCCCGCTACATTTTTCTAAACGCGCGGCTTTAGACTCGGGGCAATAATCACCAAATGGAACATTGATACCGTATTTTTTTCCCGCCAGCCAAAAATGCTGGAATTGGCATGCCCAACAATCTTTTCCCGTAAGACCAAAAGAGTGAAAGTATTTATCGCCTTTATTAGCCCAGTTACTAAACTCAATACCTAACTTAAACGTTCCTTGAACATGGGCCATGAGCTCTCGCTCATTAATGCCCAACAGCTTATGAAATACTCGCAGGGTGGGGATGGTTGCCTCCCCCACACCAATTCGCCCAATTTCTGGCGATTCAATCAGAGTGATATCGAGATTTTTTCCGAGTATCTTGGAGATAGCGGCCGCAGCTAACCAACCTGAAGTACCACCACCTGCAATAACGATTTTACGAATAGAATTCATTGCTGTATTTTCGTTCATGTCTAAGCTCATTTTTATTGATTCTTCGTATACTAATTTACTTCATTTTTGCATTTTTGATATCAATCAAACTTTGTATGTTATTCACAGAATCAGCAACGTTGTACGCAAGCGATAAGAAGCCAGATTTGTGTAACTCAACCACTGCATCATTTTCTAATGCCATTAACTTTTCAATATGCACTATATAACCAGCATCAAAGTTAATAGTAGTCCCGTTAGCTAAATCAATTTCTAACATAACCCGCTCAAGAAGATCATATTTTAAAAAGGCTTCAATCATAGGCTCAAGTCGCTCAGAACCTTCATGACGCGCTAACAATACACTTCTTATTTCCGTTAAGGTACTTGAGCTTGTGCCATCGACATTGAAAAGTGCTGGAGCTGTGTTTTGTTGAATTCTGGAATCATTTAAGTCCACATAAACAACGAGTTTTTGTTCCGTTTCTTGTTGCTGAAGTCCAATAATAAAAGGACCTTGTTTCACAGCGTGAGGAATGTAACGCGTACTCCACGTTGAGCTCTGATCAAGGAAGAGATTTTCATTCTCCTCAAGCCCTAGTAAGGCTACTGGAAAAAAGCGGCCAGTCTCAGAATCTTTGCGAAATAGAATTGGGTATTCTCGTTGAGCTTTTGCAAATTCATTGGGCAGTATCATTACTGCTCCTACCTGATGCCCATATTCAGAGCCGTATTTTTCTACGTACCCAAGATTTTTATGTTGCTCAACGTTTAGTATTTGAAAATCTTTCATTTTATCTTCCGTTTTTCTTATGCGGCTAAAAATATATTACTTAAAAAAATGCCGCTCTTTGAGCGGCATTTTTTCTTACTACATCAATTGCAGATTATTAGAAATTGTAACGCGCAGAAAGCGCATAACGAGGCTCTAATATATCGACGTATCTTACTTGGCTTGTAGTACGGCCATATGTTTTCTTATCCGCACCTAGCACGTTAGTACCTTCCAAGGATACTGTGAGGTCTTCAGTAATCTTGAACCCTACGTTAAAGTCAACTTGGCCAAAAGCTTTTGTAAACTCAGGTTCACCGCCACCAACGTTTCCACTGTCTAAGAACTTATCGCGCCAGTTGTACGCAATACGTGCTTGCCATTGGTCTTTTTCATAGATGCCAACCAAGTTAGCCGAATCACTCAAGCCAACTACATGGAACCCACCCGAGTTAGGTTCTGAATGGACGTCGTAGCCAATACTGCCATTAACAATAGTGTAGTTAGCTTGAATACCAAAACCGCTATCACCGAAGAAGTGCTGACCTGCGAATTCCCAGCCATTCAACACAGCATTTTCAGAGTTAACAGGCCCCGAGGTGACATTCGTAACACTTGGGTCGTTCGCCAGAGCTACGATATCTACGCCGTTAGCCCACTTCCCGTTATCGGCCGGGTTAAACGTGCCCCCCGTACCGCACAAGTTTTGTGCACTGGTATTGACGCAACCATTAGCGGTATTGTTCATCATACCAACCATTTGGAACAAGTTTGCCTCAGTTACTGCAAAACCACCGGCCTTCAATGCAGCCACAGCTGCTACTGCACGCGGGCCATTACTTGGATCCAGTGTGCCAGGGTACGTAACTTTACTTTCTGCTGTACCAATGAAGTTAGGTACGCGCTTATCAAAGAAACCAATAGAGATATAATCAGTGGCGTTGAAGTAATATTCAACCGACAAATCTAAGTTGTTAGATTCAATTGGCTTCAACTTAACGTTCCCGTCCGAGCTAGTACCGAATGAACCACCGGCCAATAGCGGACCACCTCTTGGTGGATTCCCTGCAGCGCCCATTTGTAGATCATTGTAGCTTGCACGAGAAATCGTTTTACTGGTTGATACACGCGCAATCAGCGCATCAGTAACATGGAAGGTTAAGTCCAAATTAGGGAGCACATTGGCGTAGGAGTATTCGCTAACCGTGTAAGGAAGGGAGCCAGCGACTCCAATAGCTTCATTATTGAAGTCTCTATCGGCCGTCCACGTGATCTTTCTCGGAGAAACACGTGAATAAGACGATACATCAGTGGTTTCATAACGAAGACCAGCAGACAAATCTACCTTCATATCACCTAAGTCACCATGGAGGTTGGTTTCAACATAGGCTGCCTTAATATCTTCCTCAATCTTACGGTCAACGCTGTCGACTGGGTTAGCTGCATATAAAAGTTTGCTGCCGTCACCTTTAAGCGGAGCTTCATCAAACATCTGCTTAGCCGCAGCATCAAAGTTTGTAAGGCGCACACCGGTAACATTTGATGTGGCTTTTCCACCGTTGTTACCTGCGCTTGCAAAGAAAGCTTTGCTGTCAGCTGACAAGTTATTTTTATAACCCTTAAAATAATCGTTGAAATTAAGTAACTCAAAGTTATTCGGGTTAATATCACCAGCTGCTGCAACACTCCAACCGCCCTTCATGGTTGCATTACCAATGTCGGATTGCTTTTGAATAGATTCAGTTTTCAGTGTATCTATACCAAAGTTGATAGCGCCTGAATCTGCAAATTTATAGGTACCTGAAACCTTAGCTTCTTTAACATCTGCCCAAGCACGAGCATTAACCAATTGGCTAATAGTGGAGCCCACGTCGCTCTTCTGGATGCTACCGGTGTTGAGGACACTCGCAATAAGAGGCAGGTCACCGCTCATATCCAAACCTTGACCCACCAGCGTGTTCACGCCTATGCCTAGCGTAATGTTTGAGCCTGGCGCACCCCAAGGGGTTGCGCTTGATTTAGAATGATGGACGTCGAGTTCAAAGCTCAACTCATCGGTAGCTTCAAGAGCTACGTTCAAGCCCAGGTCGTCCAATTTGTTGTCAGCGTTGCGCAAGCCGTTTTTCAACGCGATATCGCGAGGGGCACCCGTTGGATTCGCCTGCCACAAGTAAAGAGGAGACGCGCTGGTTTTACTACCATCCCACTTCACAGCATTAGTTGGCCAATTACCATCAGAGAACCACAAGGAATAAATATCTTCTTGCGATTTGCTTTTGGTTTCCGCATGCATGTAATCAAGCGTTGTAGAGATCTTATCAGTAGGCTTAAATTGCAATGTCAGCAAGCCGTTGTCACGCTTACGCTCTGTATCAGTATGGAAGAAATGCGCTTCTTGGGTACGGGTAGCCAAGTCACCAGTAAAAGGAATGCCTGGAGTAGCCAAAGTTGGCTCGTTAAGGATAACTGCGCCTGGAGTATAACCGCCGTTGAATATATCCCCGCCTGTGTAGTGAGTTAACTTATCGCCCCAACCTTGAGAAGCAAAACCAGAGCGACCGCTGTTACGCTCCTGGTGAGCAATCGATAATGACGCACCAAACATCTCATTAGACCAACTTACAAAGCCAGATAATTCTGGAGTAACGTTGGTGCCAATGTCGTTAGATTGATCGTATAACGCTTTACCACCAATGGAAGCTTTAAAGCCTTCATTATCGAATGGTTTAGCGGTTGAAAGGTTCACCGTTGCACCAATACCACCTGTAGGAACACTTGCCCTACCGGTTTTGTACACTTGTACACCTGAAACAGATTCAGATGCAATGTTGCTCATATCGAATGAACGGCTGCCATCAAGGTTATTGCCTTCACCGATTGACGCTGATGCCAATTGGCGGCCATTAAGGGTAATCAAGTTGTACTGTGGACCGAAACCACGAGAAGTGAGCTTAGAACCTTCACCATCAGTACGATCAATGGAAATACCAGTGATACGTTGTAGCGATTCGGCCAAGTTAGCATCTGGCATTTTGCCGATATCTTCTGACGAGATGGCATCAACAACACCTGCTGCATCACGCTTGATATCCACAGCGCGCTGTAACGACGCTTTGATACCTGTAACAATCACTTCCTCAACAGCATCTTCCGCGAATACGGACATACTGAAACCGGCCATCGCGGTAGCTACGGCAGAAGCAATAAGCTTTTTCTTAAAACTAATAGATTTGTTCATGGAGCTCCCCTTTGTATCATTGTTGAGAATTATTTATTTTGTTTCCGGTACATTACTTACCATCCATAACTTATTTAGGGCTTACGGATTTTTTGACGAGAGTTTCATTAAAGTGCTCCGAAGTTTTATTGGTTAGTGATGTAAACAGTTGTCTTCAATTATTTTTATTAAACCTATCACCCAAAGATAAACAGCAGGCTTATTGCTGAATGGCACACCTTAAAATGACGCCACGCAGCAATTATAATTAAATTGACAGCGCTGTCAATAGTTAGTGATCTAGAGCTGGGCTAATGCTTAGGACTGGTTCAAGCGCGGAATTTTGACTTAAAAAGTGAGGTTGAAAGCTGTATTGCGCCCAGCTGAAGTTAATTTTTATGACCGATGAATGCTCAACAAAATAAATAACTAGCAAAAATAACGCAGAAGATTTCCATGTTTAACGTAAGCGCAGCCCCAACTACACCCTACCGTATATCTTCCTAATAATTTAGTGTTCAGCCTCTAACAAACAGGAGGCACAATGCAAAAACCACTCACACTCAAACAACAATATTGGTTCGATCACATCAGTACTGCGCAACGCAAGGGGCAGTTGTTATCGGCTTACGCTGAAGCTCATCAGCTCAACATCAAAGCACTTTACAAGTGGCGATGGACTTTTTCAAAGCGATCAATACAGAGTGAGTTTTCGAATGTAATAGATAATGCAGCCATTCATTTATTTAACTTTCATTTGCTGCATAACCAAGCTCACGAGTTAAGGTTGATATTTCCGCTGCGTTTTCAATTTTTGCTGCACATATTTCAATATTCATAATTACTTTATGCCTGAGATGAAGGTAAACGGTTCGCCATTAGGGGCGTCAAGTCCAGCGCAGACAAGGTTTGCATGCAAATGTAGCATACCCCTACCTACCTCTCATAAGGCAACCAAATGGTTGCACATTGAATCGTAAAGTGATTTAATGCTTCTGACTTGAAACCCTTACCAATCAATAGGTGGCGCTTATGAAAGACAAAATTCAACGTGAAATTATGATCAAAGCAACTAAAGAGCGGATTTATGACGCCATAGCTAACCCTGAACAGGTAGTGTTATGGTTTCCCGAAACGCTGGAAGGTTCCTATAAGGTAGGAGAGCGGCCGATCCTTGGTTTTGGTGAACATGGCAAGAATCAAATCTATATTGAGGATGCTAAACCTCATGAATATTTTGCTTATCGATGGGTTCCTGGTAGCAATCACTTTCTTGGTGACGTATTAACTGTAGCTAACACATTGGTGGAATTTCGTATTGAAGAATTGAAGGATAACTCTTGTAAATTGACATTAACTGAAACCGGCTTCGCTACACTACCCATAAATTTAGCCGAAAAATGCTTTACGCAAAATTCAGGAGGCTGGGAGTTTATGCTTGGTCGTCTTGGAAAATATTTTGAAGAGGTATAAGTGACAGCAGCTCAGATATTTAAAGCATTAGGTGATCCGGTACGCTTAGAAATAGTTAAACGACTAGCAGACGGGTCTGCTTACACGATGAATAATCTTTCAAAGGATCTTGGTATATCACGACAAGGGGCGCGAAAGCAGATACAAGTTCTTGTATCTGCAAATGTTGTATTTCTAAAACCGATTGGTCGTGAAACTTTAGTGACGCTAGATATGTCGTCGTTAGAATTGGCGCGAGCATTCATAACGAGTATGGAGAATCAGTGGGATCAACGATTGAATGCTTTGAAAAATTTTGTAGAAAAATAATATTTCTATAAATTTTAGCTGCATAACATTAAATTCTGATGCAGCTAAATTCAAAAGCAGTTAAATTTAGCGCCAGTTAAACTTTGATTCGACCGCGAAAGCCTCTGGCGGCATAGTATGATTCAGCACCATTGTGATAGACGAACACCTGACCATAGCGCCGATCGCAGAAGAGCGCACCACCCAGATCCCGTATATTGGATGGTGTTGTTACCCAGCTTGAAGTTTTCTTATCGAATTCTCCAAGCTCTTGCAATTCACGATATTGTTGTTCTGTGAGCATTTCAATGCCAAGCGAGGAAGCAATTTCGATCGCGTTTCCGTTTGGTTTATTTTCTTTCCTGGAATCAAGAGCCTTGCGGTCATAGCACATACTACGTCGGCCGATTGGGCTTTCAGGCGATTCCTCAGCGACTTGTTAATGACTTTTTTCCGCTCTGTATTTTTTTAGCTCTAAATTAAACCAGATGGAGCTTTGAACTGGACTTGCAGTACCGCATTTCACTTGGTAGAGTTTGCCAGACACACTACTTTCTGATGCAGCCTTTTCAATAAAAGACTCTGAAGATGACAGTAGGTGTTTACCAAGTAAATAGTCATATTTCTTTTTAATATGTGCTGATGCGTCAGCTGCATTATACCAAGTACCGTTACGATTGAATTCGCAGCCCGAACCTTCAAGGTATTTAAATAGATGTTCAATTTCAGCCTTATTACCTTCAGACACCTCTTGAGCTTGGCACAAAGACGAAAGACTGAAAATTATAGCCACCACCATATATTTCATAACAATGAACTCATAAATTTACTTTATGGATTTCTATTACAGAAATTTAAAATAAATAAAAATTTAAAT
>JANYIO010000157.1 GCA_025362015.1 Gammaproteobacteria bacterium
GCTGAATTTTCGCGACCAACTTGCAATACGGCACCGGCTTCTTCACTGAACAATGTCGCAAGAACATCTTCACCCAGACCATCACCCTTTAAGCAAAGCGCATCAAGAGATATATCCACTCCGGTATGACCAGCAAACGCCATTTCCGCAAGAGTTGTAAATAATCCACCATCACTGCGGTCGTGATAGGCCAGAATTTCGTTGGCAGCAAGGCTTTCTTGTATGGCATTAAAGAAGCCTTTGAGTTGCGCACCAGAATCCAAATCCGCCGGCACATCGCCCATTTGATTGTAAACTTGTGCCAGAATTGAACCACCTAAACGATTTTTACCGTTGCCTAAGTCGATAAGAATCAGGTCTGTAGCACCCTTGTCGGTTCTAAGTTGCGGCGTTAAGGTTTGGCGAACATCCACTACCGGAGCAAAGGCGGTAATCACTAGTGATAAAGGTGAAGTCACCGCTTTGTTTTCAGCAACGCCATTGGCATTAGTATCCTGCCAAGCCGTGCGCATCGACATAGAGTCTTTACCCACAGGAATAGTGATGCCCAACTCGGGGCAAAGCTCCATACCGACAGCTTCTACAGTGCGATAAAGTTTTTCATCTTCACCTTTGTGGCCTGCGGCGCACATCCAGTTGGCGGACAGTTTTACGTCGGATAATTTTGCAATGCGAGTTGCTGCGATGTTGGTAATCGCTTCTGCAATTGCCATGCGTCCGGATGCCGGGCCGTCGAGCAGCGCTATAGGTGTGCGTTCACCCAAACTCATGGCTTCGCCTTTAAAACTATCGTAGCTAACGGTGGTAACGGCGCAATCTGCTACCGGTACTTGCCATGGGCCAACCATCTGGTCGCGCACTACCATACCAGTGACCGAGCGGTCGCCGATGGTAATCAGGAAACTTTTACTGGCAACAGCGGGGTGCTTGAGTATGCGCTCAGCTGCATCGTTGATATTGATGTCTACCGTTGAGAAAGCTGAAGTTGCAGGTTTGTAAGCTTCTGCAGTGCGATGCATTTTCGGTGGCTTGCCAAACAAAATCGACATTGGTAAATCAACTGGTTTAGCGTCAAAGTGTTTATCGTTTAACAATAAATGTTTCGCATCAGTCGCTTCGCCGACTACCGAATAAGGGCAACGTTCGCGCTTACAAATCGCTTCAAAACGCGGCAAATCTACTGGATTAATCGCCAACACATAACGCTCTTGCGACTCATTACACCAAATCGCCAGCGGACTCATACTCGGCTCATCGTTAGGTACATTGCGCAGCTCAAACTTGCCGCCGCAACCACCATCTTTCACCAATTCAGGAAAGGCATTAGATAAACCACCGGCGCCCACATCGTGAATAAATGCTATAGGGTTTTTGTTGCCCTGCTGCCAACAGGCATCAATGACTTCCTGACACCGGCGCTCCATTTCAGGGTTTTGCCGCTGTACCGAAGCAAAATCCAAATCTTCTAAAGACGATCCGGAAGCCATAGATGAGGCAGCACCACCACCCAAACCAATCAACATTGCCGGGCCACCAAGTACCACTAACTTGGCACCAGCACTAAAAGGCGGCTTTTGCACATGTTCTTGTTTGATATTTCCGTAACCGCCGGCAAGCATAATAGGTTTGTGATAACCGCGGCGTTCACCGTCAAAATCTTCTTCAAAAGTGCGGAAATAACCACAAATATTAGGGCGACCAAATTCGTTATTAAACGCTGCACCACCGAGAGGGCCTTCGATCATAATATCGAGCGCGGTCACAATGCGGCCCGGCTTGCCGTAACCTTCTTTTCCGTGACTAAGCTCCCAGGGCTGAATAAAATCAGGAATTTGCAGATTAGAAACACTAAAACCCGTCAACCCGACCTTCGGCTTGGAACCACGGCCTACTGCACCTTCATCGCGAATTTCGCCGCCGGCGCCGGTGCCCGCGCCAGAGAAAGGCGAAATTGCAGTGGGGTGATTGTGCGTTTCCACTTTCATCAGTAGGTGAATAGGTTCAACGTTGTAGCCGTAGGTTTTGTTTTCAGTGTCAGGGTAAAAACGCCCTGCTTCATGGCCAACAACTACTGCGGCATTATCGGAGTAGGCAGAAAGCACATCTTCACCACCCACTTCGTTGGTATTACGAATCATTTTAAATAGGCTGCGCTCTTGCTCAACGCCATCAAGTGTCCAGGAAGCGTTAAAGATTTTATGGCGACAGTGCTCAGAATTGGCCTGCGCAAACATCATCAATTCCACATCAACTGGATTGCGACCAAGAGCCTTAAAACTCTCGACCAAGTAATCAATCTCGTCATCAGCCAAAGCTAAACCCAAAGACTTGTTCGCACTAACCAGCGCCGAACGACCACCACCAAGAATATCGACATTGGTTTGCAATGCGGGTGCTTGAGTGGTGAAAATCTGTTCTGCGGCGGCAAGGCTATCGAACACAGTTTCTACCATGCGGTCATGCAAAAGACTCGTAAACGTTGTGCGATCTGAGGCTGAAATAGTACCGGTCACATAATAAGCAACGCCACGCTCAAGGCGACGGACTTGTTCAAGGCCAGTATTTTTGGCGATATCTGTTGCTTTAGATGCCCAAGGAGAAATGGTGCCTAATCGCGGCACTACTAAAAACAACTCGCCTTGATGATCAACTTCTCCACCAGCTTTAGGGCCATAGGTTAGAAGCTGCTGCAAAATCTGCGTTTGCTCAGCAGTCAAAGGTGCAGATACGTTAACAAAGTGAACAAATTCGCAAGCTACACCGATCACACCAGGCAAGGTTTGCTGCAAAGTTGAAAGGAGTTTTTGAGTACGAAAGCTAGAAAGAGCGGGTGCGCCACGCAGAATCAGCATAGTCAGTTAAGCCTCAGCATCGGGAGAATTTTTAAGGGCGTAATTGTACTTTATTTGCGATCACGCGGGGGAGTTCAATTTAGGATATGAAGCGAATCAGTGGCAGTTTATAAGACAAGCCAAAAACGAAGAACATAAAAAACCCGCTCCTTTTGTAATTTCAGGGGCGGGTTTTAGGATGATACCGGACGGCATCGGTCTTACATATGGTACCAAGGCCGGACTCGAATAAAATACATAACACATTGATTTTAAAATACTTAATTTTAATAAAACAAAACCGTATACTTACTCATATACCATAAACACTCTCAATGAATTCGAGTGTGAAAATGGAACCCGAATTTAGCGCATGAGCTGGAGATTTTAGCACATACCCCTGACTGACTTCGTGACGCGCTACATGGAGGAGCTACTGCTCGATTTCACCGAAGCACTACTATTTGCTTTCGAAGAGCTGCTAATTGATTTCACAGCACTGCTACTGACCATCGAAGAAATACCACTTGATTTCACAACACTACTACTGGCTTTAGAGGTGCTACTGCTCGACATCACTGAAGCACTACTGTTTGCCTTCGATGAACTGATGCTCGATTTCACAGAACTACTAGCTGCCTTCGACGAACTACTACTCGATTTCACTGAAGCACTACTATTTGCTTTCGAAGAGCTGCTACTTGCCTTCGACGAACCGATACTCGACTTCACAGAGCTGCTACTTACCTTCGATGAGCTGACGCTCGACTTCACAGAACTGTTACTTACTGTCGATGAGCTAATGCTCGACTTCACAGAACTACTACTTGCCTTCGATGAGCTGATGCTCGATTTCACAGAACTGCTGCTCGATAATGTCGATGCAGAACTGCTACTAACTGGCAATGAACTATTGCTACTCGACGAGCGACTACTGACTGATAATGAACTGCTGCTTGATAGCTGTGACGATGCACTGCTGCTAGTGGGTAGCGAACTACTACTAGACACAGCAGATGACGAGTTCACGCTTGATTGCGATATCGAACTAACAGAACTGCTAGAGCTGGAATGCGGCAACACCTGAACTATGCAACAAGACTTAATGGTCTTTGTGGTAATTTCATCGCTTATGTCTGCAAATATTTCATAATTACCCGCAGGGATGTTAATCGTACTCCACACATACTGATCACCATTTCCGTCAAGATCTTCTTCCAGATTTTGGGCAATGCTGATTTTATCGGCCGTTGGAGAATTTGCAGCGCGATAATATAAATTAATTTTTGCGCTGCTATCGGAATCACTGTCAACCCACTGTAACAACACAGATTGATTAACATCGGTAATATCACTATCCGGTAATACAAACAGCATTGCCGGTGCTTCATTTACTTTTGGCAATACAACGGTAAATGAAAAGGTATCACTCCAATTACTGGCTAGATTTTTTTCATCTTCCGCGTGCACTCGCCAAAAATATTGCAACTTATCGACAAGATCAATATCCACTACCCATTGCGTTTCAGTTGTTAATTTTTGCGCGACCAAACTCGTTAAACCTTCATTCGAGTAAACCTCAAATTTATACGTGAGCGGTTTACCTTCGGGGTCAAGCGCCGGGTTTGCTTCTAATAACGGATGAATGCTAGGCACCACAGCACCATTTGCAGGATTGAGTACTGTGGGTATAGACGGCGGTTCATTATGCACGCTCACGCCAAACTGCCCTAACATCCACTCACTATAAACTTGACCATCAAAGGCTCGAACACGCCAATAGTAAGTTACATTTTCCACCAACCCACTTAAAGGCCAAGCAGTTTTACCCGCACCGCCGGTAGCTATGGCTGCCGATGTCTGCTTACCCAAACTATCAAACGTATTAACGGTATCCAGCTCAAAATAATAAGTTAGCGCGGCACGTTCAGGATCGGTTGCATTGATCACGCTAAGCGTTAGGTTGGTATCGCCCTGCAACTGCTCTACTAAAGTACCATTGGTTGGCGAATTAATTTGCGGCACAGTTGGTGCGTTATTGACCAGGCTAACAAGGAAGCTGCCCCACTCAGAGAGTGTCTCAGCACCACGACCATCCACCACTTTCGCTTGCCACAAGTAACGACCATCTTCCTGTAATACTTTAGGAAGATGCCAAGCAGTTTGGCCATTCAATCCTGGATTCAAATTACTCACACTAGCAACCGGTGTTGCTAAATCGTTTTCCGTATAAAGCACAAAATTGTACGACAAACTGTCGCGATCAATATCCGTTGCATTAGTCACACTTAAGGTTGGGCTTAGATCTGCCACAATACTGTCGATAGCAGGGCTACTGATGTGTGGGACACTCGGCGCATCATTAGCGGTGTTTATAAAGAACTTACTCTTCACCCATGCACTAGAACTAGTAGCGCCGGTTTGTTGCTGAGATTTAGCACGCCAATAGTAAAGATGGTTATCCTCAAAACTTGCACCATCCAACATCAACTCAGGTGTCACTTTAAAACTGGTCGTACCCACTGTAGTGGAAGCACCTGTGCCTTCTTCGACGGTACCTGTTGCCATTAAATCGGTTAAGCCTTCATCTTTATAAATTTCATAAACAATGGCAACTACACCCGCATTAGCGGGATGCTTACCATTGGTTACTGTCAACACGGGTTGCAATGGTGTAGTGGCGCCGTCAAGAGTATCGCCATCAAAAATAGGCGACAAAATTTGTGGTGTCCCTGGAATAGTGTCCAGCACATTAGGATCAGTTTTGTCTAAAAATTCTTGCAGATCGGAGCGGCCATCACCATCGCTATCAGCGCTGCCATCATGGCTTAAATCACCAAAATGTTTCCGTTCCCAATCATCATCCATACCATCGCCATCAGTATCTTTCGCCGTGTTAACACGTATAGTCATAGAGCGTGTTGTACTCAACACGCCATCTGTAGCGGTAAAGGTAATGGGGTAAATACCTGCTTGCCCAAGCTGCGGTGACCAATTGAACACACCTTGGTTAGGTGCACTCAACGTAAAACTAGCACCAGCCGGTAGCTGTACGACCGAGACATTAGGAATGGTTTGATTCGGATCCGAAGCCTGCACGATAAAACCAAGATTGCCACCCTCATAGGTAACATAATCTTGCATAAAACGGATAACCGGTGGCTGTGGCAAATCCACAAAATTTTCACCCCAATACAAAGTGTAAGAACCCACACTGTTGTTATCGAAAACATGAATAAAATAATCAAAATGAATTTTATCGTCTGCACGTTTTTTTGATAACCACACATTTTGTGGATGCACAGTAGATCCATCCAAACGCACTACTTTACTGAGCACTTTCGCGCCCTTATAGGGATCCACCACAGTCGCAAAACTTAAGCCTGCTTGCGGGAAATGTGTTAACTGATTGGTAGATGTAGAAAGCGTAGCCGCAACTTCATTTACTGCTTTGCAGTTGGTACAGCTTGCTTCATTAGCACCCGTAATTTCAGATTCATAAACCAATAAATTATTTTGTTGGTTATAGGCTAAAAAATCGCGTACATGATCACGACCTGGTAACTCTACCAATACATCGTGCACTAAAAAATTCGCATTAGTAGCTTGTAATAATGATGTGAGCGCGCCGCCCAATTCGTCGGCATGTGTAAAGCTGGCATTAAAACTAATAAAAGTTCCCGCCAAATTACTTTCCATAATCCAACGGCCAATGGCAACACCTTTGGGTTCAATATTACCGAAATTAAGTAACAACGTAGGCTCCGCAGGTTGGTCTGCCAAATAACTGCCTAAAATTTTAAAACCCACGGACAAGCCCTGTTTATTTTCAACAATAGTGGGTTGTGCTGATTCAATCTTTACCGATTTTGCATAACCAAAACCATTGTTACTAATGCGTACGCCCAAGGTGTACGGCTCAGCTGGTTCGATTTCCGGAGTGAATCCATTGTCGCCAACGACTTCTTGCGTTAAAAAATAATCCAGGGTTAAAGCGGGCTGCGGTTTAACCACAATAGAATCATTAGCAACGTTGACTACCTCATCTTTACCGCCGTAAGAATATTTAAGCTCTGCGCCGACAAAATATAATTTTCCATCTTTGGTTTGGCCAGCAGCATTGGCAGTGGGAATAATTAACCAGCGCAACTCACCGACTTTTTTAGGCGCGATCACACCGCCCTCAATAAAGCCATTAGTACCCGTTTGATAACCCGTGATATCGCGAGTGCCATCCACACGAATAAAAAATGCCGCATTACTTGCCGCAGTATCCGAGGTAGCAATCACTGTGTTGCCATCCGCATCGGAAAAGATCACTTTTACGCTGACATTTTCCAGCGAAAAAGTATCCAGACTATTGGTGATGCGCATCAGCGCCTCAAAACCCTGCCGTTCCATTGTTACTTCTTGCAAGATTTCAATTTTAACCACAGCACAGAGTGATTCTTGCGCACGCACAGCCATAGAACCAATACTTAACAATATGCCAAGGCACAAACACAGAATACGCGTAACCATTACTGCCTAACTCCTGACTTTTGGAATAACTTCCAACAATAAATTTTCAATAAAAATAATAAAACTTAAAACAAAAAAATATAGAAACAAAATGCATTTATCCGCGAAGACCTTAACCCGCGCTACAGGGCTAAACAAGAAAGACTATCCAACCATCAAAAATAAATAGTTTCATCATTTTGCGAGAAGAATTAGACATCAGCCACAACCAGATCAACGACACTTTCAACACTCACATTCCAAATTAAAAAGACTCTAAAATCTCTTCAATTTAACAGCAAGTTACTCATGTGATATATGCAAATACCCTTCTCCATCAAATGCTCCAACGATAACTTCTAAAATATCACAGCCTTCAAAGTTACTATCGGTAATCATTTTTTCCATGGAATCAGGAAGCACTTCTTTTGAATCAATCACTACACACACAAAATGCCAAGAAACAGAAACGCACCATATTAATTTCCGAAGAAGATCAGACTCTAAATCATTGGAATAAATGTACCGATAAAACTCACCATTTAAAGACAAACTATTAATTCCAATATCTAACACAATATAGTCCTTTGGATTAGCCATTACATCATCAAAAAAAATAACTACATTCTTCGATTTTGAATATTTTTCTTCTAGATAAAATGGCAAATAGTCTCTTACGGAATCATGCCCTCCTTGGCTCAAATTAAATATTTTATCTAAGTTAATTTGTTCATTAAAAAATGAATTAAAAATCAAACTATTTTTTTTATCTACGATATATTTTTTTGCAATGACGCATAAATTATTATCATAATCTAAAACAGAAATTGCATGCTTTATCCCGGAAGATACAGGCACATTTACTAAAGGCATAAATTAGCTCCAACTATTATTTCGGTGTCACATTTCCATTCCCATCAATTCTCCACCCAGGTCCATCTCTATCATTAAAATCCCAATGAGGGCCTACAGGCTCGTCATGCCCCAAATCTGGATGAATACTTTCTGGACCATTAGGGTTCTTCCAGCCACCATACTCTCCCCCTTCAGGGGGCTTTCCTTTCCACACCCATTCTGTGCCATCCTGTCCAACAGGAGGCTTTGTTGGATCATCAAAATCAAAATCAGGAATATTATCTGGCTTATGTTCCGGACACTTCCCGCTATCTTCATGCCTACCAGAGTCATTATTTGATTCTGAATTATGGTGAATCGCATCATAAATTGATCCACCGATTGTTCTCAATTCTATAAAATGGCAATCCAGCTATAAGACCAAAAGGAAGTGCGACCAAAACACCAAACATACCACCAAATAATAGTTTCCTTATTAATTTAGAAGCTGCAATTGCTATATCAAATCACCTTAATGAAATATTTATTTTGGTTTATAGCAGTCCGTAGGACGGGCTAGCCAAAGGCGCAACCTACGAATCACATTCAAATTACATACACAAACGCAATAAAAAACTCAAAAAATTAGCAACATAATACAATCAAGTATTTTCATCCGCGCAGATCCTGACCCGCACTATAAGGATGAAAAGATAAAGAACAAGACACCAATTTTTATTAAGAACAAAAGCCTTTAATTTTTTTAACTGCTGATTTAAACCAAAACTCAAACATTTCAGGCAATGTAGGTTCAGGATCAGGTACCGGAATAATAGAGGATATTGAATTAGTATGAGCATCAATTACAGTCATTACATTTTTATCTCCATCAAAAGGGACACCTAACAAATATATTTTTTCTCCATCTGGACTTATTGCCATGCTAAAAGTATGACTTCCAAGCGGGATTGTCGATACTACTTTGCGAAGATTTAAGTCAACTACGTAAACTATGCCGAAGTGCCAGAAGGGATCTACAGCGTAAGCGCTAATACCATTTGGAGCGAACATAACGTTTTCCGGCATTACGTTATATATTCCATAAGGTGATGGCTTTTCTGGTGTAATGTCCTTAACCTCAATGCTATCGGATATTTGGTTCGTAATAGCATCAATGATTTTGATACTACTATTCATATCGCCAGAGATTGTAACGGCAATTTCAGTACCATCTTGATTAATGGCAACACTGGAAGCTGTACCTTCCAATGGAATACTATTAAGTACAATATTAGTAAGGGTGTCGATTATCGACAGTTTCCGCCCAAGCACATATAGCTTAGTTCCATCGATATTAAGCGAGAATACTGCCCCGTAACCAACAGGAATATTACCAATAACTGCTTTAGTCGTAGAGTCAATAATAAAAACCTTATCTTCGTTATTTTCCTTAACTATTAAATAGACTTTTTTCCAATCTGGAGAAACTGCAACCTGATCATTATAAGAAAAATAATTTGCTGGAATAGGAATCGTGGTTACTAGCGTATTTGTAGCGACCTTAATTATAGATAAAAAACCATCGCCATTATTCACCGTTAGAAATATTTCTTTGCCTGCATAGCCAAGCATCAATCTGCTTGTCGATTTTGAAATAGTCTTTTGTGTAATGGCATGAGTAAGCGTGGAAAACTCTATTAACCTACCCCCGTTATCTATTGCATAAACTGTCGCACCATCGTAACCAATAGCTATTTTTTCTATATTAACAAAATTCATTGTTGAGCAAAAAGATGAAGTATTATTTTTTTGTTTAAAAAAAACAATACCAAACGAAACAAAACAAATCGCTAACAAAACAATAAATAAAAATTTTGATTTAAAAGAAATCATTTATTTTTTCCCATCAAAGTGATGCCAGTTTGAATCTGGAGTACCAGTTAAAAAACCTGGATTATGTGAGTTATTGTCTTCCCAGAAATGAGATGTGTCTCCTGTATGGGGTAAAGTATTACCTTGTCCAGGATGAACATTTGTATCTGGTGCCCACACAGGCCCACCTAACCCATCCGCCACACCCTGAGCCCCCCCTCCGGGAGCACCACTTTTACATGCAACAAGAATAGTTGGCTTTGTCGGATCGTAACCAGGGTAGTGTTTTAACATATTAGCAACCTGTTCAGGCGTCCATTGATAAGCTGGACGCCCTGACGCATCTGAAAACGCACCGGTAGAGTTTCCATTGCTATCTACCGTCCCATGTACAACCACAGTATTATAATCTGCAGGCTGCCAATTATAATTTCCTAAATAGGTATTCACATCGGGACTTATCAAATTCATATGCGCTACAAGCCCATAAGGATCAATTCCTATTAGCGGGCTACTGTTAATATAAATGTAGTTATTTAACCCACCATTAAAACCTATTGGATCATTTTCCAGGTACCTGCCAGTACTCGGATCATAGTCACGAAAATAATTTTGGTGAAGCCCAGTTTCTAAATCGAAGTATTGACCAGGTGCGCGTAAATTATTTTCTATCGCGCTGATCGTGATGTTTGCTTTTCCAAATGCAGAATATTTTGCCTGCCAAACAACCTGCCCTGTGCTGTTGACCAACTGCTGCGGCGTACCCAAATGATCATTGTGGTAATAATAAATTTCGTTACTCGCGGTGCGCATAAACAGCGGATCAGTCATCCAGGTTTTTTGTGGATGGAAGAAATATTCTTTAATTAAATTACCTGTATTAGAAAACTCTTCAGCCAAACCATTTTGATTATATAAATACCAGGTTGTGTTGCCATTGACGGTTTTCTTAACACGCTGACCTTGTGGATTGTACGCATATTCTGCAATTACACTACCTGCACGTTTTACCGCAATTAAACGCTCTTCATGATTGTAAACATATTCGGTAGTTACACCACTTTGCGTTTGGGTTTTGGTATGACCACTCGCAGTGTAGGTAAATGTGGTATTCGCGGTGGAATTAACCAGTTGACTTTTGCTATTGTAGGTTAAATTTTCACTTGTAGTAATTTCACCTATTTTATTACTATGGCTGGTGCGATTGCCTACACCATCATAATCAAAGGTTTCATCATTTTCACTCTTCAAATGATAAAGCTTGTCGTAACCAAAATTATAATCACCGTCATTCGCGGCGATTTTTTTGATATTGTTTTCAGCATCATATTCATACAGTGAATGCGCCAGTATTTGATCAGTAGAATTTTTTAGGAAGCGTTCTTTCACTTGTAAAAAATCGGTATAACTGTAAGTGATTTTTTGGCCGCCGGGCAAGAGCAAGGTTTGTGGCATAAGCCAATTAAATTCCGCGTAAGTGATTTGGCCATTATTGGGAATATGCACTGCAATGAGTTGATTATTTTTGTTGTAGTAATAGGTGTAAATAATACCTTCTGCATTGGTGTAGGTTTTTTTCAGGCCATTAGGATAGTAACTATAGCTATAGGTTTTGGTGAAACCACCCAAACTAGCCGTGACAGATTCAAGCTGGCCTAAATTAGTGTAGGTGTAGGTTTCGGCGAGTGAAATAATATCCGCTGTGGGTGTTACGCCATTCGGCAAAGTGCTGGAGACTTGTTGCGCCCAACTGTCGAGTTGATTTTTCTCATTGATATTGTAGCTCACCACTTTAATCGGATTGGTTTGATCTTTTTGGGCGAACACGGATGATTTAATTAAATGATTCGCTTGGTCATATTCGTAAACCGTTTTTTCTTGTTCGGGGTTGATGCTGCTAATGACGTTGCCGTTAGCGTCATAGGCATAGCAACGTTTTTTGGTGGTATTTTGGTCACCGTCTTTCGTTTCACTTTTTAATTGATTGTTTTTATTGTAAGTGTAAATTGTTACGCGACTTTCAGGATCTTTCACTTGCAATAAATTATCGTGTGCGTCATAAGTAAATTGCGTAATGCCAGAGTTCGCATCAGTCATTTTTACAATGCGATTGAGTGAGTCGTATTCATAAGCATTACTATTATCTAATGCATCGGCAGTGCTCACAAGATTGCCATTTTGCTCATAACCGCGCTTGCGTAAATAGTTGCGGCTGTTAGCTTGCTGTGTAGTTTGTTTTACGCGGTTACGGTTGTCGTACTCCAATAATTCTTTATGCGTGGGGTATTGAATACTGCGCAATTGGCTTTGCGCGTAAGTATATTGGGTCGCATTATTTTCGCCATCCACTGTGCGCGCTACACGGCCCTGATCGTCGTAGACGGTTTGGGTTTTGTTGCCGTTGGCATCGGTTAAAAATGTTAAACGATTCGCTTGATCGAATTCGAGTTTGGTAATTTTATTATTGGCATCGGTGATGGTAAGAGGTAAACTGCTGGCATTGGTGGTGAGTGTTGCGGTGCTGCCATCGGCGGCGGTGATGACTTTTAAATCGCCGCCGTTGCTGTAAGTGTAAATTGTTCCTTTGCCATAAGGGTCAATACTTGTGAGTAAATTACCCGCAGTATCAAATGTTCTCGCCCAGGTATATTGCACAGCATTTGATAAAGCATTAGCGCGAGCATCTTTCATGGTGCGTGCATTACCCAATACATCAAAATCACTGAAGGTTGTAATTTTACCTTCAGCATCGGTAATTTTTACCACGTTACCGTAATCATCATATTCATAATGTATTGTTGCCAACGCGGCATTATTTGCAGTGGATTCACCCGTGGTGATTGTTTCTACCTGTCCATACTGATCATAAGTGTAGCGAGTGATGCGCTGGCCTGCAGTGCCTTTGGCTTCAGTTAAAACTAGCAAATTACCTGCAATATCGTATTCATAGGCAGTCACCACACCTTTTTCGTTGGCTTCTGTTAACGGCAGAGCGTATTGGCTATGCCAGGTGCGCAGTATGGTGGTGCCATCTGGATTTACAGTTTTTATTTCATTGTGCCACTGATCGTAAATGTGGGTAGTTTTATTGCCAAGCGCATCGGTAACCGTATTATTTTTTGTATAGAGTGATTCCATATAGGGAATACTAAAACTAACGCTGTTCCCGCCACCCGATGAAGGACCTGCACTCATCTGCCTACTGTATTGCGCTACCATTTTATTGCTGCTAGTACTGCCATCTGAAAGTGTTATCGCTGCCGTGAATTGTATTTCACCATTAATCTTGCGGCGAAGCTCTACACCATTATTGTTGTATAGCTGCTCAGTTACGGTGCCTGCCAGATCAATATGAGTGATAGTGTATTCTTTTTTCTCACTGTCAAAACTGTAACTATAACGTTCACCTGCACCGTTTTCATCAATGCGAGATGAAACTATACCTTTTTGGCTGATGCTGTATTTGACTACCCTCTCATCGGGGTTGGTTTGGCCAGTGAGTTCACCCGTTGCACTGTAGGTATAAAGCCAGGCTTGACCGAGAACATCCGTTACCTGGGTGAGGTTGTTGCTGGCATCCCACTGGTAAACCACTTTGCGCCCGGTGTAATCGGTAAGCGACACTAAACGTTGCGGAGTATAAGTTGCGCCCGCCACATTTTTTATCGGCGCTGCACCTGGAATATCTTCCCAGGCGTAGCTAATCACTGTATTACCTAGCGCGTCTTTAACCTCTGTGATGGCACCATTAGCATCGCGAATTACTGCTACTTGATTGCCGTTACGGTCCTCATAATCAGTCATGCGACCATAGTGATCATAATTAATACGATTACCCGCATGATCTTTCCACACATAACCATTATTTTTTCCAGTTATCGTATAGCGCAATTGGTTTTGATAGGGGGATCCATTAGCACTCGTGTAGGCTTGGCCAAGGCGATATATATAGGCAACTTGTGACGAGAAAACACCAGATGAACCACTGCCAGTGCCAAAAACACCGCCTACGCTGCCACCACCACTACCACCGCCACTGGTAATGCCACCGATACCACCTGAACCTGGTTGATTCACAACGCCAGTTTTCGGTGCGAGTACTGCTTCAACTATAGTTTGATCTGGTGATCCACCTAAATCATTCCATCGGGAATTCCACTCCCATTTTGTCCCCATCCAACGCCGTGTCATGCGTACACTGCCCCCCAACACCTTCACTTCCATCTCTTCCAGGTCTTCGCGATTTTGGCTGGTCGCAAAATGCGGCGGCGCCAGGTTGCTGGTAATGCCGCCTACGGCATAACTGAGAGTACTGCTGAATATCAGAGCTAACCCAAGTAAACGGCAGGCAATTAGCGATGTTTTTACTGTTTTTTCCATTTTATAAGAGCTCATTAAATTCATGTCATTATCTGGTTTGGCCTTGGACAGGCATGATTTCATCACTAACTTAGTTGCCAGAAGGCGAACCACAATCATCACAAGCTGGCGCAACCTCACATTGCTGGCCGTTACCACTTAAAGGGCTACCGGCAGCGCCATAACTATAACCACCACCAGCGCTACTAGTAGTTGTAGGGGCGTTATAAGTGGCGCTACCACCGCCACCGCCACCGCACGAACCCCAGTTAGAATTGAATCCCCCGCTGGCACCGCTTGGCACTAATGTGCCTTCAGCGCATGGCGTTAAAGACGACACGCTCACATTCGCATTTAAACTGCCACAACCACCGCCACTCGCTTGCGCGTCGCTATCAGGGTTAAAGTCATTGAGCGCTTGAATACGGTAGGGCAAGGTAAAAACTTCGCCGGGTTCAAGTGTTTCAGGTACGGTTTTGAGAAATTCAAAACGCACTAAATTGGTATTGCCAGGCAAGGTTTGTTTTACGTTTAACGCGCGAATCAAACCATAATTGGTGAGTTTAAATTCGCCCTGAAATACTTCCCCTTGTTTCATTACCGGCAACTGCACCATGAGCGGTGAAAGCATGAGCAATGGCACAGGTACATTCGTTTTAAAGGTAGCTTCCAACTTAATTTCATAGCGATCTTCAAGCGTAATTTCACGCACTGACCATTCAATATTCACGAGGTTATTCATCACAAAAACTTCTTCGCTAGTGGTAACACCAGGCTTTATCCACACTCGACCATTGATACTGTTGTGATCAAACGCGCTCGTACGGTAGCTGTAGCGACCTGCAGGAATATTTTCAAAGAGTGCTTCACCTTTTGTATCGGTATTGAGGTTGTATACAGCACTCAACACATTTTCATTTTGCAATTGGATACTCGCACTGTTTACACCGTCAATACGCTGATTATTGGTATCCAGTGTGGCGGTATAAATATCTGACACATGGAAGAAGGCTTTACCCTTGCCGGATTGAGTGACTTTAATAAACACCGGCAGAGTATAACCATCGAGATTGTCGCCTTTAATTTTCAGGGTAAATTCATAATCACCTTCAGCAGTATCGCTTTTAGGGCTGGCGATTATTTGAACCGCACGTTCTTCACCTATGGCAAGATCACCCAATGCAGCGGCAGTGTTGAGAATTACCCATGTCGGTAATGCACTACCATCTTTTTTGGTTAAGCTAACACTGGCATTGCGCAATACATCTAGGCCTTTGTTACTCACGATCAGGTTTTCTACTACCTGTTGCTCTAAACCGACTCCGGTATCTATATAGTTAGGTTTGGTAGCCACTGCAGGAGCAGCTTGCATCAGTGTGTAACGCAAATTAATGGTGCCCAGTGCTCCACTACCGGTGTGGTTGTCAGCCTCCACACGGTAACTCACCACTCCTGTATCTGCGGCGCTATTGTCACCACTAAAACTCAGGTTAAGATAAGCGCTGGTACTAGCGTTAACCACTGTGAGAGGATCGTAGCTAATGGCAATACCTGTAGGCATTTGTGCGGTTTCGCCTACACCACTCGCAATTTGTACCAGACGTACATTGTTGAGCGTCGATTCATAACCAACCTCTATGCGCAGCGGTATTGTTTGCACATAGTTACGCGGTATTTTCACATCGAGCTCTTGCGGGCTAACTGAGCCACCTTCAACCATAAACTCACCCTGATTGGGCCTATCGGTAACATCAGGGTGCACAGCGGATACACGGTATTTACCCGTAGTGCCATCCGATTTATAGGCAAATACAAATTTACCCAAGTCATCGGAATAAACCGTAGATTTAAGTTCAAAACCACGCACGCTGTACACCAGTGTGATGGGAGCATTGGCCATGGGCAGGTGAGTCGAGCGCTCAAATACATTACCGGTAATAGTGACTGTTTCACCTTTGGCATAGATAACTTTGGGTTCAATCGTATTCACTTCCGCGTAATAGGGTGTATCGCTGAGTTGAACATCCTTACCAACACCTACACCGGACATTTCTACGTGCGTATCCTGACCCAGGTGATAGTGATATTTATCCACCACCAGGCGCAATTTCACTTGATCAGGCGCCGCTGCAGGAATGTTGAGGCTAAATACGTTGGAGGTGAAACTTGCTTTAGGCGCAATACGTGCCACCATTTGGCCCGTGCTTACGCCTATAACGCCACCGGTAAATTGTTTGATCGGCTGTGAAGTAAGCACGTTACCTTGCAAGTCTTCCAGCACCAAACGAACCTCATTGGAATCAGCATTGCCATTGTTGGTAGCCAATACCAATTCGGTTTCTACCTCACTGGTGTTGGTGATGGTAAATGACACTTTACCCGCACCACCGCGAATGAAATCTTGCATATCAAGACTGGCGGTAAGGCTGGAGCTACCCACGAGTACGGTTTCTAATTCCGTAATATTGATACTTTCACTGGTCTGCGGGAGTTGCTCTAAACGCAGTGTTAAATCAGCTATGCCATCCAGTTTGCTGTAACCGCCAATCACCACAGGTACCAGAATGTTGCCGTTGGCAGGTACGTTAAAAGTATCAGACACATGTTGTCTGATCGTGCCATTTTCAGAGAGGTTAACGTAGAGACGCAACTTAGTCGCCTCCGTATTACCTTTGTTATCCACCCGGAACAGCACCTGGTTCATGATGCCGCGTTCGATAACAACCTCTTTGGTCTTTTCTACTTTTACGGTTAAAGCGGGTAACTTGAGTTCATGTGCAAGACTTTCAACATTGTTGCTATCAACCGTCACTACGCTATAAACCACCTCTTGCCCTGCACCTCTGCTGACCTGGTTACCGTTGTAGGAGTTGTCCAGGTAAGTCGTCGTGGTAGCCACATGTTTAATGGCTTCTGGCGTTAGCAATACGGGTGTTTCATCACCCGTATGGCGCGATACCTTATAACTTTTAATGGCCGCACCATCGTGCTGCCACGTCAAGCTGGGGTAACTATTGTTATTCAACAAAATGCTTAAGGGGCTAACCGGCAGCAAGCCAAAGTTAAGATAAACCGTGGTACTTGGTGCAGACTCATTACCCGCCGCATCAACTGCGGTAACAAAGTAACTGTGCTCATCGGTACTCGGTTTAGTATCCAGTGCAATCAGTGCAGGAATGCCCGTTTGAATGGGTGTAATACCTGCAATATCCGTAACTTGCTGATCCTTCGCCCGTGCCACACGGTAAAGGTTGTACGTTAGCCCATCCTGGCTTTGCGGGTTACTTTGATTATCCACCACCGGTGCCAACCAACGTGACACTATGCCCGCACCATTCAATTCCAGGGTGAAGTTTTTGGGTACCGAGGGTGCAATACGGTCTGTTTTAACACTGACCGTATTGCTTTTTGCACTGCGTGATTCCTGTCCATTGTCACTTCTGACCGATGCAATGGCATAAAGGTAAGTACCATCCGTAGCCGTTTGATCTATAAATTCAAGGGCTGTTACAGGATCAAGCGCTATCAAGCTTGCGTCGCTAGGACCTTGACGATAGAGCACGTAGGAAATAGCTTTATCGACTGTTTTCCAACTGAGTTTTACCTTTCCGCCCGGTTGAGCTTTAGCAGTAAGATCACTTGGCACTGCTAGTGGGGGCAGGTCACCTTGATAAACCTGGAATTGGTTTTGACCAATAATTTTGGTTGTGGAATTGTTAAGGTCGTCCTCTGCCAAATAACTAAAACTCAAATTGGCCTTGGCCGTTTTAGTAGCAGTATTGGGCAGATTAAATGTACCATTCCATAAGGGTTCGCCCACAACTGAACTGCTATCTCGTGTTAGCGCTATACCCTGCGCATAGCCCGCAACTACAGCACCATCCAGTAATGGAATCAGCTTAGGCATATCGCTATGGTTGGTTTCATCATTCAGTTTGATGGATATAGTAACGATTAAACCGTTTACCTCATCGACTTTAAGTGGCTCGATAGGGGTTAGCGACAATGCTGCTACTTCTGGCCCATGGGTATCTATTTTGAGTGTGGTACCTTGATCAATATCAGTGCCGCGATTGCCTGCATTATCGTAAGCCGACATCACGGCATAGGCTGTTCCAGAAGGAGTGGATGCTGCAATTTGGAATTGCCCGGTATAGAGTTTTTCATCGCTAAAACTTTTGCTGAGCTCAACTGTAACTGGCACACCCTTATCAGGTACTAAAGCAAAATAAGGCGTATTACGTAATGGTTCGCTGAAGGTGGCAGAAACCTGAATCGTACCCTGGCCCATCCGCCCGGTTGCCAGATCCTTTTTACCATCACTGGTGTAGGTGAGCTGAACAATTTTGGGGCCCTGACTATCGGCAACAGCACTACTGGTTACCGATAAGGCGCTTTCATTTCCATCCTGATTTACTGCTGACACGGCATAAAAATAGGTGCCATCCAGCGCAATCATATCGGTAAACAGGTTGCCGCTAATGAGCTGAGTATTTACCTTTCTGACATCGGCATCGCCCACAGTTGTGAAATTAACACTAGCCCGATAGAGGTTATAACCCTTCACCTGATTGTTGGGGTTGGCACTGACAACGGCAGTCCAGCTCAGAAATACCTGCCCTTGTTTGCCGCCAATAGCAGTTAAGCCTGTAGGCACATTCGGAATTTGAGTATTCAAGGTGATAGTACGGCTAGCACTGTCACTGCTCCATTTGCTGCGCCCAACATACTGCGCTTTGACAACCAGTTTATTAGTGCCTTCTTGCAAATCCACATTCACTGAAAACTTGCCGTTACTGTCTGTCGTTACATCAGGCAAGGCAGTGCCATTGTTAGAAAGCTCGACTTTGGTACCTACAGGACTAGTGCCCGTAACCATAGAGGTGACTTGGTTGGTAACAATATTGGCTGCAGGAATGGTAATACCAGGCACACCTGGTGCCGCAAGATCAACGGTGAACGCATAGGTTTTGTGAGTGACATTTTCCAGCGAATCGTATGCATCCACAGTCAGACTGTGCGCACCGTCTGCAAGCGTGAGTAAATCCAACGCTTGTTCATAAGCACCTGCCGCATTCGTAATTAACACACTCGACAGTGGCTCATTATCGAGTGCATAAACTACTCGACTGACTTTGGATTTATCCGTTGCCTTGAGTGCTACCTTGCCCGATGTCGTTAAGGTGGGCGAGTTATCCAAATTCAGGCTTGTGTTTGCTTGCACATAAAGCACTTCGGTAATCGTTGGCCCTTCTTTATCATCCTGTGGCGTAACGGCAACAGATTGAACTGTTTTAAGTTCACCATTGGAAGTGTTCACCGTCGTAACCGCTACATAGACTTTAGTACCATTGCTAAGGCCAGACACTACCGCGTTAATACTGGTTTGACCAAAACCACCTTTACCAACATATTGCTTCGGCGTTAAACCTTCCACACTAGTGAAAGGTGTGGATTGCACGTAAACCGCGTATTGCTTAACTAATGCATAGGGTTGAATTGCTGACCACACAAGCTCTGCGCTATTACTCGCGGGCTCTGCTTTTACATCCATAGGATTGGTCAGTAAGGTTACGCCAGGGTCAGTCAACCCGGCGCTCGTATTACCACTTTCATCGACCGCTGAAACTCTCAGGTTATAAGCTGTTGCGGGAGCTAAGCCCGTCAATTGATAAACAACAGGGTTTGCATTGCCCACTACACTTTGGTTTAACGTAATTGTTTTTGGCTCGCCGTTATCGAAATAACTTAAACGGTAATAGGCTAAATCGGCATCGGTATTATTGGCAGGATTCCAACTTAAAGACAGCTTGTCAAAGTCTGATGACACCAGCAAATTGGCAAGCCCCGTAGGCGCTTGGGTATCAACCGGTGTAATCATGATTGGGGTTACTTGAGGCAGTAATAAGCCTGTTTTATCAACTGCCACGACAGAAACATAATACGTTGTATTACGTGCAAGACCGGTCAACTTAGTCAGCTTAACAGCACTCGAAACCTCGTTAGCAAGGGTTGCATTTTGAATATCGGTATAAGGACTCAAACTGGAATAAATGCGATATGAAGCAATATCGTTACCGTTGAGCATTTCAATATAGGACAACCATGACAGAGTCACTTCCATACCACTGCCTTTATTGTCCGCAGTAAACGCGACCTGACCGGGCGGAATATTGTCGTAAATAATAGTGGCTGAAGTGATACTACTTTGGTTGCCCGCCAGATCTTTTAATGAAAAAGAAAAACTGTTAAGACCGTCAACCAAGGTTGCGGTATATGACCAGGTTGTGGCGCTGCTTCCACCAACAATGACCTGATCATTGAACAGCACCTGGCTATAGGCTTCTTTGTTGCCAGTAAACGTGTAAGTGCTGGTATTAACCGATGCTGGGTAGCTATTTAATGCAGGTACTTGGGGCGCTATTGAGTCCAGGGTAAACGAATAACTAGACGCAGCGTTGTTGCCGTAGAGATCAACGAGACCAACCGACACAAGATATTGTCCATCACTTAAAGGACTTGTGGGCGTCCAGTTCAGCGTATTACTGTTTGCACTTAAATCGCCATCAATGACTGTGCCATCACGCTGAATAACGATACTACTTTTACTAAGATCAAAACCACTACCTTGCTCATTCACATTGAGCGTTAAGGTAGCCGGCCAAGTCGCTAAAATTGCACCCGAACCTGGAATTGTCGACGCTAATGATGGAGCAATAGAATCCACATCAAACTGCAACATTGTGGTCACAGACGCATTTCCACTTGCATCCTTAGCCAACAGCACCCATTCATTATTGCCCTGCGCTAATGTGAGGTTGTAATTCCATTCGCCAATACCCAAAGGGCTAATCATCGATCCATTCAGCCACAAAGAGGTATTAGCATCCCTTGTACCCGACAGCCTGAAAAAAGTGCTGGTGATTTTATTGATGTAGGGAGCAACAGGCACATTTACGGTTATGGTTTGCGGTGCAGTAACATCAATTTCAAAATCAAATACGTAGGCATCCAACTTACCTTCACCGATTTGTTTATTGCGGTTTTGATCCAGATTATTGCCTTTCACCGACGTAATATCGGGGCCAGCTTGTACTGTGTATTTGCCTTCACCTAAGGGGGTTACAAAATGAAAAGTAAAGCTTTTATCGCTAATAGCGGTGATGCTAGAAGGGTATATGTTAGCGCCTTGCTTATTAACAATAACCACATCGCTAACGGTTAAGGTACTTGGGTTGATAGGCACACTAAAATCCAACGTAATCTGACTGACCGGTTGATTACTTAAAGCCGTTAAATTACTCGCATATACATAGGGCAAGGCTTCTGTTTCTTGTTGATATAGACTACCAACACCACCATCCGTAGAACTTGTATTACCTTTTTTACCGCCCAATGCACTTAAGTTTTCTGCTGGTATTCCTGACAGTACTTGGTAATACAGTGCAATTCGACCACCGCCACCGCCACCGCCAGCATTAGCAGCGTTACCACCATTAGCATGCAGCTCACCTTTGCCAGTACTGGAATTAATCGCACCTACCTCTAACCAAATAGATCCACCCGCACCACCACCAGAGTTAACGGAAGTTGGTGCAGAATCGCCATTGGCCAACATCGTTCCCTCTAATGTCAGCGTGTTTGCAATTATCTTAATGGCACCGCCACCGCGATACGAACTTGTAGTACAACTACCGCTGCCATCGCAACCACCACGACCAAAGGCAATGGGTTCTTGGTAACTACCGTAAGTTGCTCCAATTAAAGGATAAGGCGAGTACACGCCACCTTCGCCACCGTGACTGCCCCCACTGTAATAGTTTGTGTTGGTTTCTGCTTGCAAACCCTTGCCAGAAACATCGATTCGGCTGCCTTCATCAACGATAATGGTTATCGCCGTAAGGGTAATGCCCTGAGTAAACGTCGTGCTCGCCACCGGCGTTGTTAACACCCCACCGTTTTTAAGATGGATGCTATTGAAGGTGTGATTTTGCGCAAGGGATAAGGTTATGCCATCTACGACTAAATCGTTATTGGGTACTGTTAAAATTCCACCAATATCGACAAATGCTGTAACAGCGTTAGTACCCGTCACCATGGTGGCAAAACTGACATTGCCCGACAACGTTAAACGGCTATTTTGCAGGTATACCGGTTGCGTAAAGCTTGTGGTAGTCGCAATGACACGACTATCCGTTAGATCCAATCTGCCGTTAATAACAGTATCATTCAACGACACCGCTGCTTTTTCAATCACTATATGATTTTCACCTGCTAATCCTGACAGGGGTGTTAAGGCGTAGGTGGCATCAGAGCCCAATCCTTGAATACGCAAAGGATATTGTTTCACGCCAGTTTTATCTTTTATATAAACTGTACCCGCACCACCGTGCGTTGAACTATTGGTACCACCCAACCCACCATTGGAATGGATAGAGGCTTCATTGATACCTGTTAATGACTGGTAATACAGTGCTACTCGACCACCGCCACCGCCGCCGCCAGCATTAGCGCCATTACCAGCATTAGCCTGCAGTTCACCTTTGCCCGTACTGGAATTAATCGCACCTACGTCTAGCCAGATAGAGCCACCCGCACCACCACCGTAATTAAGCCAAATCGGCGCCGATTCGCCATTGGCCAAAATAAGCCCGTTTAAGGTCAGCGTTGTTGCAATTAGCTTTATTGCACCACCACCGCGATACGAGCCTGTAGTAGTACAACTACCGCTGCCATCGCAACCACCACGACCAAAGGCAATGGGTTCTTGATAGCTTCCATAAGCGGCTCCGATTAAAGGATAAGGCGAGAACACACCACCTTTGCCACCGTGACTGCCCCCGCTGTAATAGTTTGTGTTGGTTTCTGCTTGCAAACCCTTGCCAGAAACATCGATTCGGCTGCCTTCATCAACGATAATGGTTGTCGCCGTCAGGGTAATGCCCTGGGTAAACGTCGTGCTCGCCACCGGCGTTGTTAACACGCCACCGTTTTTAAGATGAATACTATTGAAAGTGTGATTTTGTGCAAGGGAAAGCGTGATGCCATCTACGACTAAATCATTATTAGGTACCGTTAAAATGCCACCAATATCGACAAATGCTGTAGCAGCGTTAGTACCTGTCACCATGCTGGCAAAACTGGCATTGCCCGAGAACGTTAAATGGCTATTTTGCAGGTATACCGGCTGAGTAAAGCTTGTGGTAGTCGCAATGACACGGCTATCCGTTAGATCCAATCTGCCGTTAATAACAGCATCAGTCAGTGATACAGCTGCTTTTTCTATGACGATATGATTTTCACTTTCCAGTCCTGATAAAGGTGTTAGCGCGTAGGTAGTATCAGAGCCCAACCCTTGAATGCGCAACGGGTATTGCTTCACGCCAGTTTTATCGTTTAGATAAACCGTACCTGCACCACCGTGTGTTGAACTACTGGTACCACCCAACCCACCATTGGAATGGAGAGAGGCTTCATTGACACCTGTTAAGGACTGGCAATACAGCGCTACTCGACCACCGCCACCGCCTCCACCTGCGTTGGCACCACTACCACCATTAGCTTGCAACGCACCTTTGCCCGTGCTGGAAATAATTGCACCTATATCCAGCCAGATAGAGCCACCTGCACCACCACCGTAGTTGACAGATGTTGGCGCAGCTTCACCATTGGCTAAAATCATTCCATTTAAAGTCAACGTGTCAGCAATTAACTTAATCGCACCACCACCGCGATTCGTGCCTGAAATACTTGCACCAAGCCCACCACGGCCAAAAGTAGCCGGTTGTTGGTAACTACCATAAGTGATGCCTGAAAGGTAAGTGACAAATTCGCCACCTTTACCTGCATGGCTACCGCCGCTATAAACGCCTGCCAGGGGATCACCCACTAACCCTTTGCCAGAAACATCTATCTGGCTGCCTTCGTCAATGATAATGGTGGCAGCTGTAAGGGTAATGCCCTGGGTAAACGTCGTGCTCGCCACCGGCGTTGTTAACACGCCACCATTTTTAAGATGGATGCTATTGAAGGTGTGATTTTGCGCAAGGGAAAGAGTAATACCATCTACGACTAAATCATTATTGGGTACTGTTAAGATGCCACCAATATCGACAAATGCTGTCGCTGCATTGGTAC